>NZ_CP045379.1 GCF_009363555.1 Sulfitobacter sp. THAF37 | reverse complement strand
GACCGAACTCACTCCTGGCACTCTTTCCGTGGCACTAACGCAATCGGACATCCAACCGAGTGCAAAGGGCTTAGAAATTCTGGAAGCCATTGGCGACTTGCATGGAGGAGTCGAAGGCTTCGACGGATACGAGCTTTCCGCGATCACTAAACTTTTTCCAAGCATTGAGATTTTTGAAGCGGATCAGAATTACGAGTACACCGCAAATGTGGTCCGCGTACTTGGGGCGCTGACGGCCCGGTCTTATGCCGATGGCCCGATAGCCCCCTCAAGCACAACGTTGAACAAGGTCTCTGACATTTTTCAATCAGGCTCAGAGCACGTTCCGTTCGAAAATGTTCTGCAAGGCATGTTGTCCATTTCCTGGGGCGGTTTCTTTCTGGAACTCTATCGAGCGATCGAACAGCTCTATGCGGTTCCAAGGCTTGCTGCGTTGGTCGAGGCGTGGCCAACCTCCCTGCCCTACCGCAATCTAGCTGACCTGTTGGAGAGCCACCTTGCTTGGCGCCCGAAAGAAGACGACGCGCTAGCCAAAATTATTGCTGAATGCGACGACACGATAGTCGCCCCACTGAGAGAAAGTTTCTCAGGTCATCGGGATGGCGATCAGGAGATTGCCGCAGAAAAAATCGCGGCAGACATATACAAAGTCCGAAACGGCTTGGTCCATTTCCGCGCAGCTTTAGGAACTGTTCAGCGCACCGATGAAGAGTGGGACGATATGATCTCGGCAATGCTCGATCTCGTCAAAGACGTTTACCGGCGCCATGGTGCCCGCTTCAACTTGGAGCCAGAAGCGTAGTCAATCCTAAGAGCGACGGATGGGGGTAGGCTTTGACTCTCTGCGGATACTGCCGTCCCTGACAATCTTTGTTGTTCTTACCAAATCGACCCCATTCATGGCCGCTTCGAAATGGACTTTGTTCAGTTCGTTTTCATCGCCCCCAAAACAACGATGCATTGCATCAAGAATACCAACGTCATTGATGTTTTGCGGACGTGGGGCCGGATTGTTCCGAGGACTCGGGATCGTGCCAGGAAAGAGATAGATGCATGGCGGCGGTAGCCTATATGGACCCACTTCAGTAATGCGGTCTTCTCTACCAGCGATTTTGGGGCAGACGCGTGCTGCGGTTCCGCACAGCCAGTCCCAGACGACCAAGCCGTCCACCCGCTTTTCCTCGGCAATGATATCTGCGGAGAAGCGAGTGTGGATGCCAGACCAGACGTTGTGTCGAGGATCGGCGCCCTTGTTTTGGCAGACGCTCCACACAATGAACTCGTTTGCATGAGGTGGTCGGGCAGAGATGTTTGTGTTGTTCCCGTCTAGGCAGCCCTTCAGCTCGATGGCCGCAATTTTTCCATCGTTCAGCGTAACTGAGTAGTCGTGCCTATTAGAACCACCGGCTTCGATCCATTCTTGAATGAACCCCCCATCCTGCATGTGATTCAGGATGTGCTTAACGAAGGTCTTCTTTTCCCCCATGGAAGCGGAGATTTGACCACGCACCCGCTGGATCGACCCCTCAAATATCCCGCTATCGTAGAAGTCTTGCTCGGTCATCCCAAAGGGATCGAGACGATGCGCTTGTGTCTTCAAGACCTCTGAGAATTGCTCGATGCGCTCTGTAAGCTGAGGGTCTTTCTGACACGGTATCTCGTCGTTCATGTTGCCTTCGCTGTGGGCGCCTTTGCTGGTGACTTTGGGGCACGCGCACTCTTAACCACCGGTTCCAAAATGTGTTTTGCAATGTATCGCACAACTGGAACAGCAACGCCATCACCAGTCAAATGATAGGCTTCGTTGTATGCCTGTGGCAGCTCGTAGCTGTCGGGTAACCCCATCAAGCGGGCCGTCTCGCGTGTGGAGATCAGCCGCGAACGGATACGCTCGCCATCCACCACAAGAATGAGCTGGCGAGACGAGCCACCTGCCGGTGTTCTTAAGCACCCTGCAACGTCATCAAAGCGAACTTCTGCGCGTTGAACCTTGATGCCATGGTGATAGCGCGTGCGCTTGTAGACACCACCGACCATAATCACACCAGCAGCTTTAGCGGTCTCGACTTTGGCGAGATTCACATCGCTCATCATGGACAACAGCGCCCGCGTTTCAGCCGCTGTATGCCACTTCACAGACGCAGGTTTTGCCTCGATTACATCAGCGAAACGCATCTCTCGCTTTGGAGGCTTCGGCATATGCCACCATAGCCAAGAATTCTTTAGATGTTCCGGGAGCTGGCTATACGCTTTCTTCAACGCAGTCGTGTGCCACGGTGCCGTTGGCTCCGGACCCGTCTTCAATGGTTCCACGCTCTTCTCGATAGCGATCACAAATAGCCTTGGCCGGGATTGCGGAACGAAATGTGAGGCGTCGGCGATGAACGCGCCATACCGATAGCCGAGGTTGTCCAGCGCTTCGCAGATGGCGGTGAAATCCGCGCCCTTATGTGAGGTCAGAGTTCCGACGACATTCTCAACCGCAATCACAGTTGGGGCGCGCCCTGCTATCTTCAGTTCTTCGAGCTGTGCAATGAAAGGCCAGAAGGTCCCCGAGCGGTCGCCGCGTAGCCCTGCCCCACCACCCGCTAGAGAAAGGTCTTGGCAGGGGAATGAACCCCACACAAGGTCAGCGTGTCCGGGAAGATCGTCGAGACCAATGTTGCGGATGTCGTCCACGATCATCTCGCCATCGCCCCAGTTGTTCTTGTAAGTTACGCCCTTCTTCCGGTCGAAGTCGTTGGCGAACTCGCACTTCCAGCCCTCTCCCAGTCCGGCTCGCGCCATACCTCCGCCAGCAAAAAATTCGTAGAATTTAAACATTAGAGTCCCTGTATTGCTGACGGGGCAAGTCCGTGTTTTCTCATTTTGTTCTCATCTAGCACATGATCTCTTTCGAGGCCATGAATCTGTTCAAGGTCCTGATAAATCAGAGTTTACTCTTGTATGTAGACCACATCTCTTCAATTAGCTGACCTTGCGTGATTCCGAGGCGTTCGGCTTCGGCAGCGATTTCCTGTCCCACCGTAGGGAAAACCTTTGGATGCAGCTGATGGGTTCGCGGGCTGGGTTTTCGCCCAGGCTTCTTACGGGGTGTCCGGTCGAGAAACCCCCTCGCCTCTCCAACTTCGTCCACACGTCTAACATCTTCAACGGTTGTCCCTTTCGGGCGGGCCTTAAGCCCCGCAAGCCTATTTGAGCCGTTCATAAACCGCCTCCGTGAATGCCTGAGCGTTTGCCAACGCCTTATCTACCTTGCCGCCTGTGACCATCTCGGGGTCATTCATCATCGCTGTCAGATCGCCTCCATAGGCAAACAGCTCCGAGAACGCTGCGCGCGCAACCAAGGACGGTTCGATCACGTCGATCCCTGCCCCACTGAGCTGTTCTTCCAGCTCCTTCTGGACGCGGCTTTTGACGGCTGCGCTGGTCTTGGTCAGCACCACAGCATGCCGGATTGACCGCCCAAGCGCTTCTTCCTCTTCGCGAACCAACGCCAACGCTTCGGACCCGATCTCCGCGTCCAGCGCTGTCGGCTGCATCGGGACAATCACCAAATCCGCTTGGGAGATGGCGCGACTGACGAGCTGCGAGGCAACCCCTTCGAGGTCCACAATGACGATCTTGCCGTCACCATCCGCGCTCCGGATGGTCGGAACGATCTCTGACCGACCAACATCGCTCTTCAAGGTCACACCGGAAGGTGCGCCATGAGATGCCCACCGGGTAAGAGACTTGTTC
Source organism: Sulfitobacter sp. THAF37 (assembly GCF_009363555.1). Classification (NCBI taxonomy): domain Bacteria; kingdom Pseudomonadati; phylum Pseudomonadota; class Alphaproteobacteria; order Rhodobacterales; family Roseobacteraceae; genus Sulfitobacter; species Sulfitobacter sp. THAF37. The sequence continues at coordinate 13,500 of NZ_CP045379.1, read as the reverse complement.
GGGTCACAGTCAAGCACCGTGACATCCGCGCCCATGCGGGCGAACTCAGACGCCAGAAGAACGGCGCATGTCGATTTTCCAACCCCACCTTTGGGGCTTGCCATAACGATGACGGGCATTGCTCAATCCTGCCACTTAGTTGTTACCGGTTTTATATCTCATACCAGAAATAAATCCAACACCGGAATTAAATCCATTACCGGATTTAATTCTATAACCGGTTTTTAATCTCATGGCCTGCCGCGCTTCTCGAACCACTTTCGGCAGAACCCAATGAACGCGCGGTCAGCGTTGCGGGGCGGCTCAACACACCAGTCACGCCACTCTCGTTCCAGGAAACGAACGTCCCAACCGGGCGCTGCATGGCGCGCTTCTTCGTAGGTATCGGACTGCAGCGGTGGAATACTGCCTTCAACAAGCTGGGCAGGGGACATCGTGCCGCGATTAGTGAACACCACCATGTCAGCTTCATCTTCAAAGGTAACATGGTAATCTGGCAAATGGTCATGCTCTGCGAGTTGCCGGATCATCTGCCGAAAGCGCTTCTGTGGGCTTTGCGACCCGGTCTTAAGCAGCAACTTGGCCAGCGTAATACGCCAGGTTTTCTGCTGCCCGCAATGTTTCCGGGCGATCTCGTACACCCGTCTTTCAATGGGCTTGCGCAGGCGGAAGTAGTCCCGGTGGAGAGTCAGTACCTCTTCGTTCCGGATTGCGTTGAAAACCCAGTCTGACAGCTTCACTTCACACCAGAGAAGACGGCCATCGAGGCCATGTTTCCGGCGGATCGAAGACGCGTCGATCAAACCAAAACCATCGACTTGCTCTTCATCGCCAGTGACGATGTTTGTCCTGATCCGCGTCCCTTCGAGGCGATCAAGGGCATCGAGCAGGGACTGGTATTCCCGGCCACTTGTCCCCCGATTGGTGAAGATAAGCAGTTCTCTGGAGTTGATCCGCACACGAGGAGAGACGGCTTCACCTTCCTTCAGCTTCGCCATGATCTGACTGATACAGTAGATCAGAATGTCCTTGTCGTAGATCGTCGCAAGACCCTTCACACTCGGCGTAATCTGCAGCCACTTGTCCCCATTCTCATAGCGCTTGATCGTCGTCTCAGGCTTCTTTGAGAGGGAATAAAACGGATGCTCCATGTGTTGCATCACGTCCTTCAGAACAGCATCAGCCACATCACAAATGAACAGATCATGCTGCGGATGGCGATCCGGCAGGAGCGGGGCGAGGGCATTCGTGTTATCAGTTACCATGAGTCGACATTCGTGGTTTTAGTTACCGCAGTCAAGATTCGTGTTATTAGTTACCAAAAGCAGGATTTCAGTTACCGAGATTCGTGTTATTAGTTACCGACCTTCAAAGAAAGTTGTTATTTTACAAATCGCTACACCGGTTCTGGAAACGCGTAACACAGATTCTAACACAAATATAACACCAAGCATCTCCGCCAGAACCGACAACCATCAGCACTTCACCGCTCACCGTTGGTAAAATACGCAGGCATCGACGCCCGTGGTTGTCGTAGTCCAGGAAGCACCAAGGACAGCGCACATGGAAGCGTTGCTGGCTAAGAAACGAGGAAGCGTCACCGTCAGGACAAGAGCCAGAACGACAGCACCCAGACCGAACCATGGAAGACGACTTTTGAAACGATCCAGCTTCTGTTCCCGTTTCCAAAGCTGGCGCATGGTGTCTGACTTAGCTTCATCTGCTTTCCTGAGAACCTCTTGAGTATGGTTGGAGGCCCGAAGCAGATCACCAGCCATCTGGCCTACGCGGGTCAGGGTATCGCCGACCTTGCCGTCGATGGTCGCACCGACAATCTCGCCATAGTGTTTCGGGTCCGTCTGCTTTTGAGCGGCAAAGGCGGCAGAGCGAGCTTCCGTCGCCGTCTTGTTCACGCGGTCGAGCACCCGTGTCTGGTCATCCACCCGATCCGAGATGCTGGCGACCGCCGTGGCGAGAAGATCGAGCGTTTCGCGCAGATCATCATCTGAGAGCGGGGCAGGGGAGGCGGGTGTGTCAGACATAGCGGATTACTTTCGGGTTATCGGGCGTCTGGCGTGAACAGCCCGGCAAATTCAGGATCGGCATAGTAGCGCAACTTTTCCGCGACGGCGGTGGCCTGCCCCTGGACGCGCAAGAGCTGGCGGTCTGGCGGAAGCTGCATGATCTCATCGGGGGTCAGCAGATCGCGGCCCGTGAGGTTGTTCGAGAAGCTGGGGCCATCACCCGGTTTGAAACTGTCGGTCTGGAACCCAGCGGTTTCCTGGCCGATCATCTGGCTCAGCCATTTGGCTGTCTCGAAGTCATTCACCCCGAAGACCTGTTGCACCCCGGCATTGGCGATGAAGGTGCCAGCGCGTTCGCCGTAAAGGTCCTTGAGCTGGCTCATGTCCTGCAGGATCGGCCAGAGCTGAAGCCCGTAGCCCGCCATCAGCCCCATGGCGCGCTCTACGGCTTCCAGACGGCCCAGGGCGGCGAATTCATCGAGGAGGAAGAGGGTGGGGGCCTTGAGGCGCTCAGAACGGCCCTCTGACGCGCCCTGAGGCCGTTCAGCGTCCCGCGCAATGTCCTGGAGGGCCTGAGAGACCAGAAGGCGCAGCCAGCGGCTGTAGGCGTCCATCCTGTTGGGCGGCAGCACGAGGAAGACGGAGGTGATCCGGTGGCGCAGATCGGAGAAGGCAAAGTCCGAGCGCGCCAGGCACTTCGCGATCCGGGGCGAGTCCAGGAAGTGCGTGTGGCGCTGCGCGTTCGACAGGACCGAGGCGGCTTCGCGATCCGCCTTGCCGAGGAAGCGGTTGGCAGCGCGGGCGATCAGCCCGCCTGCCGCGTCGCTGTCCTGCATCAGCTCCAACAGGGCGCGCAGCTTTTCCGGGGGCAGGGTGAGGTATTCCCTGACGGTGGCGAGGGACCGGCGGTCGCGATCTTCGTGGCAGACGCAGAACATGATCAGCCCGCCGAGGATGGCTTTGGCCTCCTCGTTCCAGTGCGCTTCCGTCACCTGTCCCGGCGGGTCCATCACCAGCGCCTCAGTCAGGGAGGCGGCATCCTCACCCAGGTCGAGGCTGTCCGGTGTCAGCCTGTCGAGCGGATTGTAGGCGGCAGAGGGATGGCCGCTGACCTCAAACGGATCGAGGACATGAACCGTGCCGAACCGCCGCCGGGCCTCGCCCGCGATCCGCGCGTTCTCACCCTTGGGGTCAATCACCAGGATCGAGCGTTCCGCCGCCAGCAGGTTCGGGATCACGGTGCCGACACCTTTCCCGGCCCGTGTCGGGGCGAGGGTGATCAGATGCGCCGGGCCGTCATAGTGCAGCAACCGTCCTGTGTGCGGATTGCGTCCGATCAGGAGACCACGATCTTCCTGCCCTTTGCCCCGCTCCAGCTTCTTCAGTTCCTTGCGGTTCGCAAACCGCGCCGAGCCGTGGCTGTCGCCGGTCAGACCGAAATACGCATCGGCCCCGGAGGCCATGCGCCAGTACTGGAACCCGAAGACAGCCCCCACAAACATGAAGGGACCGAAGACCAGCCACTGCCAGCCGCTTTCACCGGGCGTCTGATCGAAGAAGGCGAAGATGAACGGCGTTGCCACCAGAGAGCCGAGCATAGCTCCGAAGACCATAGCTCCGATCAGCCAGCCCAGCAGAATGGGTGTGAAGATCAACCGACCGAAGAAGCGGAACAGACCCCCGAAGACGAGCATCACGCTCCGCATCAGGTTGCACCGTCATCGCTTGGGGCAGGGGAGGGCGTCTCCCATTCCGCGAAGGCCTTGCGGTCCTGTTCACGGGAGAGGTTACGGATCAGCCGGTCGAGCATCGTGGCAGCGCTGGAGTCCCGTTCCGCCAGGTCCATGAGCGCACCGCCCAGGATCACCTTGCGCCGTGTATCCAGCTTTCGCTGTCTGGTGGCTTCCCGGTTCTTCAGAGCCTGTAGGCGGGCCTTGGCCTGGGCATAGCGTTTCTCGGCACGTTCAAGCTCAGTCTCGGCCAATTCGGGAATCCACTTCAAAGAAGGCAGGTGTAAAGGTTAGGCTTGCCACAACCAGCGATAGCGCTTACCCGTAGGCCTGTAAAGGACAAGGGCGCACTTATGCAAACTCTCCACCTGCGGTTCCGAGCTTTGCGTGCGATCTCCTTGAGGCGGGGCCTCAGCCGATGGCGAACACCGTCCGACGCGTGGCGCGCCGGAATGAAAGGCCTTCCTGGCCTCTCAAACTCTCCAGGGCCAACTTTGGCAGTTGGATCGCGTCCCGCAATGTCGCACCAGCGTCTCGCGCGATGCCCCACGGTGGGGGCCGGTCTGCCGCTGGCGTCTCCCTTGCGGGAGGTTCGTATCGTCGGACCTGACGGCGCCGCAACGAACCAGGTTTGCCCCCGGCAAACCGCCAATGAACTGTCCCCATATCCCGCCCCCCATGAGGCTGGGGATATGGGGGCAGATCACTGGCAAGCCCGCGCCTCAGAGAGCCAGAGGCTCGTTTCGGGCGGGCTGTCTTTTCCACTCGTTCCGCGCCGGGGCAGGGCGCGATCCATCGGGGAAAAGACGGCTGACTCGGTTGCCCATGTTGGGGCATGTGCCAGGGTCAGCAACGGCGCGCGTCTGCCTCGTCTTTGTCACGGGGCGGGGTAGGGCGCATGGCCAGCTACCATCTCTCCGTGAAGACGATCAAACGCAGCGCCGGGCGCTCTGCCACGGCAGCCGCAGCCTACCGTGTCGGGGAGCGCATTGAGTGCCAGCGCGAAGGCCGTGTCCACGATTATACCCGCAAGCAGGGCATCGAAGAGACCTTCATCCTGGCACCGAAGGACGCCCCAGATTGGGCGCAGGATCGCTCTCGCCTCTGGAACGAGGTTGAGGCCAGCGAGACTCGTCGCAACTCCGTCACCGCCCGCGAATGGGAGCTGGCCCTGCCGTCCGAGATCAGCGCCGAGGCCCGGTTGCAGATCACCCGCGACTTCGCCCAGGAGCTGGTCAGCCGCTACGGTGTGGCTGTCGATGTGGCGATCCATTCTCCGCACCGCGAAGGTGATCAGCGCAATCATCATGCCCACGTTCTGACCTCCACCCGGAAGCTGGAGGCTGAGGGCTTCACGGCCAAGACGCGCGTGCTCGATTCCGCCAAAACCGGCGGTGTCGAAATCGAGCAGATGCGGGGACTTTGGGCCGAGTTGCAGAACCGTGCACTTGAACGAGCCGGGGAGATGGAGCGTGTTGATCACCGGTCGCTCGAAGCGCAGCGGGAGGCTGCGTTGGAGCGAGGCGATCATCTTTCAGCCGAGGAACTGGACCGCGACCCCGAACTGAAGCTGGGGCCAGCGGCCAATTCCATGGAACGCCGCGCCAAGGAGATGGCAGCGCGCCAGGGCCGGGAATACGTCCCGGTCACCGAGCGTGGCGCTGTGGTCCATGCCGCCCGCCAGGCCCGCGCCGCCTTCCGCGAAATGCGTGAACGGCTGGACATCGCGCGGGAGACTTACGGTGCCGAACGCGAGGCGGGGCAGGGGCGGGTTTCTGCCGGTCTGGCAGCGCTCAGGGCAGCAACCGCGAAAGATCGCGACCGCACCCCAGAGGATTTCCGGGAGCGGCTGGCGCGCGTTGTGGGCCAGTCGCGGGATCAGGACGACATGCCGAAGCCGGAAGGCCGCAATTATGCGCGGGAGCGGCTGAAAGAAATCCTGGAGAAAGACGCCGGGCGCGACGGCCAGGCGGCGGTACTCAAGCTGGATGGTCACAGCGATCCCGAGCTTGGCGAGGACACCGGGCGCGCAGCGCACAAGCCGTCTGTGAACGAGCGACTGAAGGACGTGCTGAACAAGCCGCGCGAAAAGCTGGAAATTGACGACGAGCGCGAACAGGAGAAGGATCAGGAGGTCGAGAAAGATCGGGATATCGACCGTGATCCAGGCCTCAGTCACTGACAAGGCGATGTGAGGTCGTTTCCCCGTTCTTCATGGGGATGCTCGCCTGAGAGAAGCCGACACCGACCAGAAACGAAATCACGCCGGTGGCCGTCTTGAATTCGCGGACCTTGATCGCATTCTGTGTCACGCGCGTCCTGGCAGTGACAAGGATTTTCTCTTGTCCGTCGTTTCCCACCGTTCGCATGATCCATAGACCGTACCAGCTTGGACCCTTGCGTTCAGGATCGGCTTTGCACAGCACTTCGACCGTGTGGCCCTCCTCGGCAAGTGCCCGAAGGCCTTGTTCGGTGGTCACGTTTAGTTCGATTTCAGCCGTCTGGTTCATCGCGCACATCAACAGAAACAATGGTGGTTGTCTTGTGCCTGAAACCATCCAAATCCGCAATCGTATATTATTGTGGTGAATATGGCTCGATGGAGTTGAGTGATCCCGGCAAGGTGCCGGTCTCGCTTTGAGCGATAGACAGGGCAGGGGATCGACGGGCTGACGCCCGCTCACCCCAACCCTGACAGTTTCCCAAACTTGTCGATCCGCCTGCCATCCCGGCAGGTCCGAGAAAACCGGCAAGCGCCGCCTTTGGCGTCGGTTCTGGTCGAGAATTCCGGTTCCTCCCACGCGCAGGCGCGCGGTTCCCTCCCAAATTCACGACCTCCACCCGGTTGTCACGGCCCCGCCGGGCCGCAGGACGGGCTTTGCCCTTACCTGCTCTGCCCTTTGGAATGCATGGGCATTCCAAAGATCAGAACAGGAAGGCCCGCCCATCGGCGGAAAGGGAAAGAGACCCGGCCCGCGTCACACGAAGGAGGGTCACAAATGACCGCAGAGAAGTTTGACGTTTATACCCATGTCACCAATCAGATCATCGCGCAGATCGAGGCGGGGACGCCGCCCTGGCGCAAGCCGTGGACTGGCGGAGGGGCAGGGGTCAGCCTGCCGGAACGGTTCAACGGCGAGGCTTATCGGGGGATCAACATCCTGATGCTCTGGGCAACGGCAATGGCCAAGGACTACAGTTCAGCCCGCTGGATGACGTTTAATCAGGCCAAGCAGCTTGGGGGCCATGTCCGCAAGGGCGAAAAATCCGCAATCGTGGTGAAATACGGCACCGTCGAGCGCGAGGACGAAAACGGCGAGGAACGCCAGATCCCCTATGCCAAGGCCTACCGCGTGTTCAACGCCGACCAGATCGAGGGCTTGCCCGCTGAATTTTACATCTTGCCCGATCCGCCGCGCGATCTTGGGACTGAGGCCGACCCCGAGCTGGAGGCGTTCTTTGCCGCGACAGGTGCGAAGATCGACGTGACCGAGGAGCCGCGCGCCTACTACAACATCAAGACCGACCGCATCCACATGCCGCCGATTGCTACGTTTTATCGGGCAGCTGGGTATTTTGGCACCTTGGCCCACGAGACAATCCACTGGACAGGCGCGACAAAGCGGCTGGACCGTTTGGGCCGGTTCAATGACCGGAAGGCCTATGCATTCGAGGAGCTGGTCGCGGAGATTGGCAACTGCATGCTTTGCGCGCAGATCGGGGTGGAGCCTGAGTTCGACCAGAGCGCCGCTTATGTCGAAGGGTGGCTTGAAGCAATGAAGGAAGACAGCCGCGCGATTTTCCGCGCCGCGTCAGAGGCGCAGAAGGCGGTGGATTACATCATGGAGCGCACCGCCCGGAGCGACCGGATGGCCGCCGAGTAAGACCCCGCACCGCTGCAATGATCGAGGCCCCCGTCGGCAGGCGGGGGCCTTTTTGTGTTGTGGTGTGATCCAGGTGGTGGCGGTTTCAGGATGACCTGTCGGCGGGCAACCTGAAGGCCACCCGCCAACAGGCCCGGCGCTTCGCGCGGACGGGCATTGGATGCCCAAGTACGTGGCGGGGTTTCGAGTGTGGCAGGATACAGGGTTTCCTTGCGCTATGTGGTTTTTGAAGACCCAAGTTCGACGTAGAGGTCCTCAAAAAGCCGTTCATATCTTGCCTTGGCGAAGTCTATGAACCCGTCAAGATCGTCGGGAACGTCACCCAGAGAGTGCAGATCGCAATAATTGGCCCTGGCCTTCTTGCTCTCGAAGTTTTCCTTCAGCCAAGCCTTGGGAAGAGTGGCATTTTTTTCTTTGTTGAGCTGGCCTTCCAAAAGTTGAAGGTTTGCCACTGTGTTTGCCCAATCCTTCATTTCTTCTTGAATTTCATCAGGGAAGCCGCCCTTCGTCAGCTTGCTTGGTGTAAAGCGCGAAATTGGGAAGACATGATCTACATGGAACTGGTTGTTTAAATCGACGTGAGGGAAGAGCATTGAAAGCAGCAAGAAAGTCCGCTTGTCGCCATAGCTCATGTCTAGCAATTCATACACTTCATCATCGCTGAACGAGAGCTGTTTGCCTCGTTTAGACATGACGGAGGCAAGAGCGGTGGAGGGAAATGCCGTGTCGGGCGTTTTCTTCAGTACATCGCGCAACGCGGTCAACAGGGTATCTAGACCGCTGCCCCAGATACCAGATGGTTTCAGCAGGGAGCGGAACAACCAGCCCCGTATGGCAGCACGATCCTTCTTATATTTACCTTTGATTTCAAAGCCCTCTGGGCTTTCAATTTTGTACAGGAAGTAAGCAATCGGAAGTAGTGAGCTTTCAGCTCGGAGATTGGCTCCAGACAGCCCAAAGCTTGATGCCAGTTGAACGGTGCGAGTGAGGGCAGATCGAATTGCTGGCCAGTTGTCCTGCAGAAGCGCCATATTTTTCTTGGAAAAGTTATCAACTTTGAAGCCGACGCTGGCGATGTCTGATAGCATCAGACCAGCCTTAAGGACAAAGTCATGGCTGAAGTTGAAACCAGCGCCTATGTCATTCAGCGTATCCACCAATGAATGAATCTCTTCTCTCGCATCCAGTTCTGTCCATTGGGCAACGGCGATGGAAAGCAGCAAGTCAGAGTAACTCAAAATCGTTCCACCAGAGTTGAGGCGGATGAAAATGTTGAGAACACGGTTCAGCTCTTGAGAGGCTTCCTCGTAGTATGCCACATTCGGGTTAGAGCGAATTACCTCAAAGAGGCGATTAAGAGTGGTTCGGGCAGTTTTCCTCTGTTCCTTGTCGAAATCGTATTCTTCTTCAACAAGATCGGGGATCGCAGCCAGACTGGAAAAATCCAGAATTTTTCCGACCTGAAACCAGCATTTTTCCTGATCATTTTCAGCCGCTTGAGGCTCCAAGAATTTAAACTCGTAGAAAACCCCGTTTTCAGTCTCGCTGCCGTCATGCAGTAGGTTGATGTATAGGTACCGTACCGGGTAAGCCTCCGGGTTTTTCTTGTGCTTTCCCTTGAGCTTCAATCGCATCGACCCGCGTAGACCAATATTCAGAGCAGTGAGGCGTTGTTGTCCGTCAAGTACGGCGGTTACTCCTAGGCCCTTAGGAACCTCTACCTTTGGGCTGTGTACGCCTTTGAATTCGTTGTAATTTCTGACGAAATCGTAAAACTGAAATTCAGTTGCTGTTTCTGGCTGAACCTTCCAGAAGAGGAAGGCCCCAAATGGGTAGCCTTGCATCAAGCTATCAAAAAGGCGCTCGATTTGTTCCGGACGCCACACGAACTCACGTTGGATGGCGGGTAGAACATAGTTGTTCTTGGAGATTTCATTGACTGCTTTTTCAATCGTCCCGCCCGGGTGATACATGCCCAATACCTTTGATTTATGCGTTGCCTGTTTGGTTATCCTACAAAGCAGGTGGCGGAAGGTCACCTTGAAACCGTCCCATCAAAATTGATGAATCGAGGTAACTTCAACTTCTTTCTTAGCTGCACTGTCGTTAGGTTCGTCGTATGAACAAAGCCGACATCAATGCTCGCCGTGATCTCAAAAAACTGAGCGAATTTCTGACATTGATCTCGGCCCGCATCCTTCAAGTTTCGAACCGTAAAGCCAGCGTGGCGATGGGCGCAGCGACTAACGCGGCAGTCGGATCGGCCTTTGCCGCATCTGTTACCGGTCTAGTCGGATCGCTCGGATCGGCGGGAACGGGCGCGGCTATAGCCGGGCTTTCAGGCGCGGCCAAAACTTCGGCGACCTTTGCTTGGATTGGTGGCCTTGTGGGCGGCGGAGTAGCGGCAGGAACTTTCGTTCTAGGAGCGGGGGCACTGGGCGCAGGCATCTATGGGTCTATTAAAGTCCGTCGCGCGATCCTTGGGTACTCGCGCCGCCGAGAGGAAATATCCGAACCGGAGTTGCGAATTCTGGAGGCGTCCAGCATTCTGACAACGGCCATCTGCGGTACTTTGGCAGCAGATGCTGAAATCAACGGTCGTGAAGTCGTTTTGCTGTCCCGTATAGGGGTCAAACCGCTCTTGATGGAAGTCGACGCCGCTCTGCAAGCGGGATTGTTTCGCGATATTAACGTCTACAACCGCGCACGTCTGAGGGGACATGTGAACAACTTGCGGTCTTATCTTAGGAGGCTCGATACCCATGCAGACCCGTCGTAGCGCCGCCGTCGCCATCGCCGTCACGTTGCAGCAACTTGTCGACGGAAAAATCTCGGGCTGGACGGTCGATCAGGAGTTGGTGCTCGCTGCCCTAAGACGATCAGCGTCTGATCTAAGCAATGCGTCCAACGAAGAACTCGGTACCTACTTGAGCGACCTCGATCCGGACCAGTTGCGCGGGGTTGCGTCGAACGTGAAAGGTATATTCCACGAGATGCTGGTGGCACGGGCCGAAAATCTCGATGGCGATGAAGTGACAGCGAGACTTTTCGAACAGGCCAATCATCCAGGTGCGGACATCGAGTTCTTTGTCGATGGAGACGTGATTGGCGAGGTGCAGCTAAAAGCCGTGCAAAGCCCGACAGCAATAGTAGAGCATTTTGCCCGCTACCCGGATATTGACGTCATGGCCACATCAGAGGTCTATGCAGCAACCGCCGAGGCGTTCGCAGGGCGGCTTGCAGATTCTGGGGTGAGTAATGCCGAAATTACAGCGCTTACACGAAACACGCTGGAGGATTTGGCGGAGGAGAACCTAAGCGGATTCATTGAGAACGGTGTGGTGACATCGGCCCTCGTGGGCAGTGCGCTTCACGCACGAGCGGTATTGCGGGGCGAACCGCTCGATGCGCAGCAGGTCCGATCAGCGCTCGAGCTTGTGGGTGTAGGTGTAGGAACGGCGATCACAATGGATGTGCTTCTAAACCTAGCTTAATGGATGACTTCTGTAGGGCACCCTAATCAACCCTTTGCTATAGACAAGGCGGCACAAACGGTCGTTTTTGTCCGTCTCGCCTGCCCCGCCCAGGATCAACCGCTTAGCTAAGACAAAAACCCCTAGCAAAACCTTTGCGGTTTTGGCAGGTTTTTGTCACAGTGAAGCATGATCATCGGATATGCCCGCGTCAGCACTGACGACCAGAGCTTGGATTCACAGACGGATGCCCTTTCGGCAGCTGGAGCCGAGCGGGTTTTCGCAGACAAGATCAGCGGATCGAGGCGCGCGCGGCCAGAGCTGGACAAGATGCTGGAGCAGCTCCGCGACGGCGACGTTGTAGCTGTCACGAAGTATGACCGCCTGGCGCGGTCCCTGAAGGACCTTTTGGACATCGTAGAGGCGATCCGGGAACGCGGTGCCGGGTTCAGGTCTCTGGCTGAAGACATCGACACGACGACGCCGGCAGGCCGTCTCGTGTTTCATGTCTTTGCTTCCATCGCCCAGTTTGAGCGGGAACGGATTTCAGAACGGACCAGGGAGGGACTGGTTTCAGCCCGCAAGCGAGGTCGAGTCGGTGGCAGGCCCCCTGCCCTGTCAGCAGCTCAGAAGAAGGAAGTCAGGCGGATGCGAGATGAAGAGCAGCGTGCCATTGCCGAGATCGCACTGTTGTTCAAAGTTAGCGAGCGGACAGTGCGGCGCGCGTGAGAGGTTTGGAAATAATCGGGGACGATAAACGAAACAGGTTTGGGAGCGTTTGCCGATGTAGCGGCGCTTCCGCCGCGAAATCAAATGATGCGGAAGACGGGCACAATCAAAGGTGATAGCTTCCGTTTATGCCAGCGAACGCTGATCGAAAGACAACAAATAATGACGACATCTATTGACCACACACTTCTGCATGACCAACGGGTCAACTGCACTTCCATTATGACGGCGATGACCGTTGGCGATTACATTGAGCTGGTGGACTCCGCCTATCAAAAGCGTGGCGGTTTGGCTCATCAACGGGATGCACTCAAGACTACGACGGCCCGAAGAATACGTTCGCGGATGGTCGATGACATCGTCAAAGGAGCGGTTTTGCCGCCGGTTGTTGTCGGCGTCGTCGCCAACAATGACTTCATCACGTCTATCCAAGAAAATTCGACTGCCGACACGGTTGCGGCGGTCAGTAGTGATTATTCTGAGGCCCTTTCAATTATTGACGGTATGCAGCGTACGACTGCGCTACTGGAAGCTTTGGACCGAGAGCGCGACAGCGTCGAGGGACGCCCTATGCGGGTCGAGTTCTGGATCGCTGATACGACGGAAAGCCTCATATACAGAATGCTGGTTCTTAACACAGGACAAGTGCCTTGGAACCTCAGCCGCCAGCTTCAAGTCGTCTATGCGCCTTTGATCGAGGAGATGAAAGACCTGGTCGAATTTGAACGTGTGCTGGACACAAACGCAGGCGAAAGGAGGTCAAAAGCGGGAGAATATGCTCCAGATAATTTGGTAGAGCTTTACATCGCCTTTGGCCTTCGAAAGACCGACATAGATACTCAAGAGACGTTGGCAGACGAGTTTTCGCGGCTTGATATGACTGAGGCGCTCTCTTCGCACCAGTACCGGGACTTTTTCTATCCGGTTGTTCAAATGATGGTCGATCTGGACAAGGCCTTCTCCAGGTTTGACGCAGACATCGAAGCTGCCATCGCGGCTCAGGTAGATGACACTGCCCAAAAATTGAAAAAGGGACGTAGCATCTTCGATAGCAAACCGGCGCGGATTGGTTTTGTTGTTGCTGCAGCAACAACAATTCTTGGCCGTGTTGGTATGGAGCAAGATGACGATCCAGATGCAACGAATGCAAAATTGGCTGAAATCCAGAGCAGTCTTAAGGCGCTGATAGACAAGCTAGACGGCTACGGAAGCGATGAACTTCAAACGTTCTTAAAGCTGGATGTTCTTTCAGAGCGGCTTTACGGACAGAAGCGATCTGCGGTTGGTCGCTATGAAAGGGCGTTTTTCGACTCTGCCTTCAAGGTCCTGTTTGAAGAGGACTTTAAGGTTCCAAGTATGGAGCCATGTTGGCGGGCCTAGGCATGGCCAATCGTTCACGAATTCAGATGAGCCAACAGATTTTCGAGCGCTTAATTGCGCATGCAAGTGATGACGGCGTTGTCATACCTGACACCGGCCAAAAGAGATGGATAAGCAGGCTTAGTGACGCCGATGCGTCACTGATGGCTGAGGCCGAAGTCTTTGGTGATCAGCAGATCACCAGACAGATCAGGGCCGTCCACTTCGAACATGACGCTGTGCGTTACTTTGCTGTCTTGGGGATCGGCGAGGCAGAAAGTGTTCCGGATGGTTTGGTGCC
>NZ_CP045378.1 GCF_009363555.1 Sulfitobacter sp. THAF37 | reverse complement strand
GTCTGCCCCGATCCGTGGGCGCGTTTTTTATGTGACCGCGCGTTATTTTTCGAGACTATTGCCCGACCAGCCAGATTCGTGCAAGCACTTTCTAGATATTGCGTCGTGCACCAAGTCCACCACAAGGGTAGCGTTCCATTACTCCGAGGCTGTGGTCGTGCGGGATCTCCTGCGCGGTGCGTGAACCGGGGCCTAAGCCCCGATCCTCTTGATGCGGATGCCGAGTTTGCGGGCCTTGTCGACGATATTCTCGGTGATGCCCGAACCGGGCGTGGCGATCAGACCCTGGGGCATGGTCTCGAGCATCTTGTCGTTGCGCTTGAAGGGGGCAGCCTTGCCATGGCTCTTCCAGTCGGGTTTGAACGCCACCTGCGTGACACCACGGGTATCTGCCCAGCGGGCAGCGATCATCTCGGCACCTTTTGGTGTGCCGCCGTGTAAAAGAATCATGTCTGGGTATTTCGCATGGGTGGCATCGAGGACGGACCAGATCAGGTCGTAGGCGTGATAGTCCCCGCCCGAGAAGGCGATCCGCGTGCCTTCGGGGCAGTGAACCTCGGTCTCCTTGCGCCGCTTGGCCGAGAGATAGGCCCGGCTGTCCACCACGGCGGAGGTGAGACCGCGATGCGAGACCTTGGATCCGGTGCGGGGCAGCCAGGGTGAACCGGTGGCGGCCGAGAAGTGGTCCACGGCCAGATCGCGCATCTGCTCGAAAGCGTCGCGATGGTCCCAGAGCTTCAGCCCGATCATCTGGAGGCGCTCGAGTTCGACCGAGGCGACCTCGGAGCCGTCCTGGATGGCCAGACTTTCCCGGACCTCGAATTCGTTGTCATCGAGGAGCTTCTGGATATGGGTGAGCCGGCGATGGAAGATCGAGGTCAGGGACCAGAGCATCTCTTCGAGATTGTCTTCCAACTGGCTTCCGGTGAGGAGGCCGATGGTGGTGTCAAAGAGCGTCGCCATGGCGAGTTCGACCTCGTCGGGCTGGGGCAGGGGGCGATGATCGGTCTCGCCGGGCCCGGGCGTTGCGACGTGAAGTGCGAGGTGGTCGAGGATGGCGGAGGTCACGCCGGTTTCCTCTTGGATGTCTGTCTGATGGGGCATTGTCTGGTTCCTCTGTTTGATCTGACCCGATTTGGATGGGGCGATAACAGGACCGGCGGCGACCGGGCCGCATCCGTCAGGATCGGAGCGCAGCGGAGAATGTGACCCGGACCGGAAAATTGTTCCCGCGAGGAATGGCCCGCCACGGTCATGTGGTGGGGCAGGGGAATTTTCCGGGTAGCGGGCGCATTGCTGCCCGGGCGAGGAGCACTCTGCTCCGACCCGCCGGTCCATCGCTCCCCTTGTCCAAACGGGATCAGATAGAACCGGCGAAACCTTTGCCCGGTCAGGCATCCCCGGGGAGGTTGGCGGTCACCCGTCCTCGATCTCCAGACCTTGTGCTTTCATGGCCTTTAGCAGAGAACGGCGCAGCGCATCTTTGCCAAATGCCCGCAGATCGTCGTTGAAATCGCCCATGTTTGGTACGAGATCACCACAGGTAATTCCAAGCGATTCCAGTTGGTTAAGCAATCTTATTGATGCGTCGCGTCCAGCTTCGTCATTGTCCCGCGCGATCCAGATACGCTTGATCCTCGGCGGCGGGATGAAGAGGCCGAGATGGGTGGCAGTGAGACAGGAGGCGAGATCGAACTCGGGGAGAGCCGTGCCGACCGAGAGGGTGTTCTCGAGACCTTCACCGACGATGAGATCGCTGCGCGCCTTGCCGGACCAGAAGCGGATGGCATGGCCGTGCAGCTGTCCGAGGATCCGCTTCGGGCTCTCGATCTCGGCCAAACCGCCGGTGGACGGGTCGAGAAAAACCCTTGCGCATCCGGTGATCTGGCCGCGATTGTCGGTGATCTTTGCCAGTAGGGCAGGGGCCCGTTCCAGCAGATCGGGGTCGTCCTCGCCCTGCCGCAGGAAGACACGCGCGTGATAGCGCAGGGCCGGGCCGAGCCGTGTGATCCCGCGCCCCTGCAGATAGGTGGCGGCCAAGGTGCCAAACACCGGCTTGCCAGCAGCGAAAAGTTTGCGCGCCCGCGCGATGCGTTTGCTGGAGGCTGCATCCGGGCGCTCAGCCCTTTGGGTGTCTCGAGGTACGGCAGGGCAGGGGGCTTCGCCGAGGAAGGATCGAGCCTCCCTCAGGGTCTCCTTGAGCGTGACAGACCCAAGCCGTTCATGCAGCAGGTCGATCAGGTCGCCATATTCACCCGTCGCGAAATCTTGCCAGGACCCGGCTTTACGACCAACCTGCGCCTGCAGACGGATGGCGAGGCTCTGGCCCTTTGCACCGGACGTGTCGCCGACCTGCCAATAATTACCCAGCTTGCGCCCCTCGGGGAAATACTGGCGGCAGAAACTCTCGGCATGGTCTGCCAGATCGGCCGAGAGGTCCGCGATACTGTGGCGCGCGCTCATGCGGCGGCCTCCGATGTGCCGGCGCCAACTGGATGCTCGGCAAGGACCCGTGTCAGCACCTCGATGCCGTCGACCGGAATGAACACCCGCGTCTTCCACTGGATCACTTCCGTGAAACAGCCCATTGCCTTCAGTCCGGGCAGGGCCGCGCCTGAAGCACCTATCAGCTCAAGCCTCGGCTGCCCCATGACCAGCGACCGGCGCAGCTGATAGCCGCCGAGGAGGTTCAGCGTCGTCCTGGCTTCCATCACGGCGGCGAGCACTTCCCGCGGCGTCATCTCGATCTGGCAATCGAGACCAAGGCGTGCAAAGACATTGAGAAGCTGCTCCTGGCTGACCAGTCGACCGATGGCGCGCTCCCCATCCTCGGTCTGAAGGCGGTAGATGCGCATGTTGTCAGCGGGAAGCCGATCCCAGATCGGCAGGAGAAGCCCGCAGATGAGCGTAATCTTTGAGGTGGTGAACTCCGGCACTGCCTCGACCTCGGCCTGCCAGAGCTGTTCGAATATCGCATCATCGATCTCTTCCCAGTGCGACTTCGAGAACTCGGTCAGCGCGAGGATTTCTGTGGCCATCGGACGCAGAAGCTTCACCCGCAGGATCGGCACGCCGTCCTCGTCCATGAAGGCCGGCGCATTCACCATCAGCGCCGCGCGTTTGGAGGAGGTGTTCCAGCACAGCGTCGCGCCGTCCGTATTTGCGCAGATCGATTTGATCCGGGGCAGGGTGAGCGGATCGTTGCGATCGGTACGCTCCACGGTCAGCGCAGTTGCCGTTGCGCCCGTAGCCCCGTGCTCGAAGATGACCTTGCGGTCGACGATTTCGAATTTCTCGGCCTTGAGCGTTTCGAGGCCGACATCGAGCGTGCCTGCCTGGCGCGCATCTTCGATGATGGCCGAGAGGAACCCGCCGAAGGCCTCGAAGATCGCGTCCTGCATGTCGATGCGGAGCGCGAGGCAACGATTCAGGAACTGCTGGATCGGCGGCAGGGTCTCTTTCATCGTGCCATCCGCTTCATCGAGCGTCAGCCCAGTCATCTCCTGGAATTTCGCATAGGAGCAGGCCTCGATCTTACCCGCACGCAGCTTGTAGAAGAACTGGCGCAGCGCAGCGCGTGCGTAGGGGCTCTCAAGGTTGTCCTCGGCACGGAACATGTTCTGACCGCCGGTCTCGCGCTGTCCCTTGGTGATGGCACCCAGCGTGTCGAGGCGGCGGGCGATGGTGGAGAGAAAGCGCTTCTCGCCCTTCACGTCTGTGGCGACGGGGCGAAAGAGTGGCGGCTGCGCCTGGTTCGTGCGGTTGGTCCTCCCGAGACCCTGAATCGCATTGTCGGCCTTCCAACCAGGCTCCAGGAGGTAATGCACCCGAAGGCGCTGGTTCTTGGCCCCGAGATCGGCGTGGTAGCTGCGCCCGGTGCCACCCGCATCGGAGAAGATCAGGATGCGTTTTGCATCGTCCATGAAGGCCTGGGTTTCGCCGAGGTTGGAGGAGGCGGGGCGGTTCTCGACCTTGAGCCGCCCCTCACGCGTCTTGACGATGCGCCGCTTGCGCCCCGTGACCTCAGCCACTGCATCGCCTCCGAAATGCCAGAGGATCTGGTCGAGCGCGCCCTGCACCGGGGCGAGGGCCCCAAGATGCTCGACAAGATCATCCCGCCGCCGCTCCGCCTCGCGGCAGATGATCGGGTTGCCATCGCAATCGAGGGCGGGGCGCGAGCGCAGATCGCCATTCTCGTCGGTGTAAGGCTCAAAAAGCTGCGTCGGGAAGCTGTGCATCAGGTAGTCCATGATGTTCTCCCTCGGCGTGAAATCGACCTGCAGATCGTCCCAGTCCGAGGAAGGGATCTCTTCAAGGCGGCGTTCCATCACCGCTTCGCTGGTCGAGACCACCTGAATCACGGCCGAGTGCCCTGCTGCAAGGTCCGCCTCGATGGCGCGGATCAGCGAGGGACATTTCATGGCGGTGATGAGATGGTTGAAGAAGCGCTGCTTGTTGCTCTCGAAGGCCGAACGCGCGGCGGATTTCGCTTGGGCGTTCAGCGTGCCGGTCTCAGAAGAAATACCCGAGGCCTGAAGCGCTGCCTCAAGGTTGTTGTGGATGATCTGGTAGGCATCGGCGTAGCTGTCGTATATGGCGACTTGAGCGGGGCTCAGCTCATGGACCAGCATCTCGTATTCGACCCCGGCATAGGAGAGGGACCGCGCCAGATAGAGCCCAAGCGCCTTCAGGTCGCGCGAGATCATCTCCATGGCGGCAATACCCCCGGCCTCCATCGCGGCGACGAACTCGGCCCGCGTCACGAAGGGGAAATCGCCGGTGCCCCAGAGACCGAGGCGCGAAGCATAGGCAAGATTGCCGACGACTGTGGCACCGGTCGCCGAGACATAGAGAACCCGTGCATCGGGCGCGGCGTTCTGCAGCGCGAGGCCAGCGAGGCCCTGCTGGGACGCCTTCTTGTCGCCGCGGTCGGACTTTTCTCCGGCAGCATTCGCCATGGCATGGCTTTCATCAAAAGCAATGACCCCGTCGAACCCATCGCTGAGCCAGGACGTGACCTGATCGAGGCGGGAGGCTTTGCCCTCACGTTCAGCCGAGCGCAGCGTGGCGTAGGTGACGAAGAGGATGCCCTCGGGCAGGCGGATGTCGCTGCCCTGGCGGAACTTCGAGAGCGGCACGATATCGCTTTCGCGTCCCCCGAGCGCTATCCAGTCGCGACGCGCATCTTCGATGAGCTTGTCGCTCTTCGAGACCCAGACCGCCCGTCGGCGCCCTTTGAGCCAATTATCGAGGATGATACCGGCAACCTGTCGCCCTTTACCGCATCCCGTGCCATCACCCAGAAACCAGCCCTTGCGCAGGCGAAACGCGCCTTCGTCGCCCTCGGCCGCCGCCATCAACTGGCCTTCGATCTCGCCGCGCTTGAACCAGCCCTTGAGATGCGTCTCATGCGCGTTGCCCGCATAGATGACACTTTCCAGCTGCGGCGCAGAAAGAAGGCCGTCCTGAACGAGGTTCTTCGGCAGGATGGGACGATAGGTCGGCACGGGCGGCGGCACCGAGGCCATGGCGGTGGATTGCACCAGCGCGGTCGGATGTTCCGCCGCGCCATCGATCCTGATCGCCTGAAGGTCATAGGCCTCGTAGACCGTGTCCTGCAGCGTGCCGTCGGGTTGGCTCCAAGCCTTCGGCAGGTAGTCGATCGGGGCCGTCGTGATATCGTCAAACGGGTGCCTTGCGCGTTCTTCGGCGAGGGCACGGGTTTCCTTGCGCGCGGCATTGCGCAGGGCCTGCAGGTTGGTGCGGGTCGAAGCGGTCGGAGCCGACAGGGCCGTACTGGTGGGGCAGGGCGAGGGGCTGTGGCGCTGCGGGCAGTGGGTGAGCACTGCGTTGAGAAGGTCGGCGGTGGTCGCGCAGATCGGATGGTAGACGGCCTCGCTTTCGACCGATGCGATCTCATCAGCGCCAGTCGCACGCTTGTCGATCACCGTCAGCCGTGTGTCGATCGTGGTGCCATGCCGCGCAAAGACCTTGCCGTCGATAGCGGCGGAAAATACCACATCGGCGCTTTGTGCGATCCGCTGAAACGTCGACTGAAAGGATTTCGTCGAGGGGCGGAAGCTCTCGCCGGTGATGACGACAAGCCGCCCACCCGGCGCGAGACGCGCTAGGGCGGACAGGACATGTTGGCTGGTGGCCTGCCGGAACCGGCCGTCGACATGGTTGGCCGCAGAAAACGGTGGGTTCATCACGATGACCGAGGGCGTGATCGACCGATCCAGCCGGTCATCGATCGAGGCGGCATCGTGATCCGAGACGACTGCACCGGGGAACAGATGTCCCAGCAGGGCGCGGCGGGTCTCGGCAAGCTCATTCAGCGCCAGGCGAGCGCCTGCAATCTTTGCGAAAATCGCCAGCAGGCCGGTACCGGCCGAAGGCTCGAGCACCAGGTCGTCGTCCCGAAAGCCCGCCGCCTGCGCAACGATGGCCGCGAGGGGCAGAGGGGTCGAGAATTGTTGCAGGCGGACACTGTCTTCAGAGCGCCGCGTGTGGGAGGGGGCCAGACCGGCGAGACGCTCGATCATGGTGAGAAATGCCCGCGGCGCGGATACCTGGCGCTGCATCAGCGCACCGTAGCGCGAAAGCATCAGGATCTGGGCGACCTCTGCGGCTTCGTAAGCATCCTTCCAGATCCAGGAGCCGCTGGTGTCGCTGGCACCGAAGGCTTGCTCCATCGCAGTGCGAAGGGCGGCGGCGTCGATGGACCTGCCCGCCTCGAACAGGGGGACGAGGGCTTTCGCAACCTGCATCAGGTGTTGGGCGAAGCCCGGAGCCTCTGGCAGGGCAGGGGCGTCGGGCTCGGTTGCAAGTTGGACGGAATGGGGGTGAGCGTTCATCGGCAATCTCCGGGGTTTAGGGTTGGCCCCAAGCCCCGCGCGCACTCTCTCACCCGGGAGGGGTCACCCCTCCTGCCCTGCCTCTCGCTCTTTCATGGCAAAGCCCCGGTGCGAATTCGCCCGTTATCAGGACGACCGCAGATGCCTCGGCACGTCCATGGACTGATGCAAGACTCGGATCACGAAGATCCTGTCCGGGTCCACCTCGTAGAACACGAGGTGCCGGCCCGTGATCAGTTTACGCGCACCCTGCAAGAGATCGGAACAGTCAGACCCCATTTGCGGGTTGGCGATGAGACCCTTCAGGGCGCGATCGATATCATCGAGATAGCGGTCCGCCTGCGCCTCGCCCCACTGTCGGTCTGTCTCGACCCAGATATCGACGAGGTCGGATTTTGCCGCCTGAGAGTGATGAATGTCACGCATCAGAAGCGCCAGAGCGGCTCCGCGCGTCGCGCTTGATCTCATCCATGTCAAGCGGACCGGCGTCACCGGATTGTTTGCCCTCCATCAGCGCAACGCGAAGCCGCGCCCGCTGACCTTCCTGCTCCTCCATCAGGCGCAGAGAGGCGCGGATCAACTCGCTGGTTGACCCGTAACGCCCCTCTTTAAGCATCAGGGCGATGAATTCGTCCCAATGGGGGCCAAGTGTGACGCTTGTGCTTGCCATGCTCACCTCCGTAATACGCATGAATAAGATATATGAGTATTGCGGGCGTTTCAACTCGGGGGTGGGCTTGCGCCCTGTTCCGCAGCGGCGGGTCTTTGTACCTCTCGCAAAATCAGAGGATCTACAACCGCCCGCGCCTCGGACAGGCAGTCCAGATCATAGTGCTCGAAGAACCCCCAACAGGCGTCGATCTCTTCACCGTCACGCTCGACGACATAGCCATAAACCCGTCCGCCGAGGTAGGCATCGAAGGTGACGATCTCAGCGCGCAGAATGTCCTTGGCCTTTTCGCGCATCGCCTTGGTGACGCGCTTCGCGCCGAACTCCTTTCGAACCGTTTCGAGCGTTACGTATACAAAGCCAACTTGGCCGGAATCCCACGGACAATGGAACTCGATGGTGTTCATCGCGAGGCCGGAATGGTCGTAGAGGTACACGGGCAAGATGATTGCCTTGCGCTCGGCGCGCTCGCGGAGGCGATCCAGTGAAAGATCGCTCTGATCCGAGACGCCCGCAAGATCGCGCAGGAACGCCTCGGGGCAGTCGAACCGGTGGCTGTCCCCCAGCCGGTATCGGCGGTGCCAACAGATCAGCGCTCCGAGGTTGGACCACTCCCTTGGGTTCTCAGAATCGGGGTCGTGATAGATCTTGATGACGTGGCCTTGGTAGGCCTCCTCGTAGACAGGGTCTTGCATGTCGATATCCTTTCTTGAAACGCAATCGACCCGCCAAGCCGGTTGTGGCGCAGGCGGGTCGAAGTGGATGGGATCCGGTGGTTGGTGAGTTTTCTGGCCGGCGGATCAGGCAGCGGCGCGGTTTTGGCGATGCTGGATGTGCTCGACAGAGACCTTCAGCAGCCAGTCCTCAAAACCGAGAATGGTCTGGTGATTGGAGACCGCCTCGATCCAGACCGCACGCGGATCGCCAACAATCTGCGTAGGATCGTTGTCGATCCGGCCATTGGCCATCCACGGTTCCGGCTGAATGCGGACAAGCCAGTCCGCCAGCGACGGGATCCGTCCCTGGCAGTCCTCGCGCACATGCTGCTCACCGATCCAGCGGATCGGGACGACCCGGCCCGCGCTGTTGGTCAGGCTGCGGCCGAAGTGACGTTCGGCATCATAGATCCCGACTGTATGATGTTTTTGGGCTCTGTGAACAAAGAGACCTAGGTGCTCTTTGGATGAGTCAAACCAGTCATGCACGAACTGATAGTCATCTGGAACACCGCCGAATTTTCGGGCGGAGCTTTCGGCGTGGTGGAGGGGATGTGCCATGTCAGAGCCCCTCGTGTTCGGTGGTGTTGGTTTCGATATAGCGGTTCGAGTGGCTAACATCGATCTTGTCCGTCTCGAGCGCCCAGGTCAGCTCGCCATAACCGCCCTCGTTGTTCTCGAATCCGGGGCTCAGCGCATAGGCGAAATCCCAACCAAAATCTTCAACCCGGCGTCGCAACTCTTCTGTCAGCGTGATCGTGTCGGGTGTCACGACGACATCCTCGACATTGCCGGAATCGCCGTAGCCTTCATATTGCACCTCGATGCTGGTCACGCCGAAGGCACGCAGCTCGGAGAGAAGGGCAGCGCGAGTCTCGCCCCGCTCTTCGGATGCGCGTCTCTGGGATTCGAGCATCTGTGCGTAGAAATCAGTCGCTTGTGTCATGTCTTTTTGTCCTTTGGAATTGGGAGAGGGGAGGGCGACCGTTACGCGAGGCCGCCCCGGAGTTTCCTTTGGGGGGCTTCAGGCCGCAGCGTCGCCGCGGTTTTCAGCCGTCCGGTCAACCAGGTTGAAATACAGATTCTCGGTCGCGCGCTTGAACCCCGGCGGTTTGCGCGGGGCGAGGCAACGCACCGAAGCACTGCAACTCTCACCATGCTCCATTGCGAACTGCGTCACCTTGTCGATCAAATCGTCCATGCCCGCGGCCTGGACGCGCTTTTCGGGGTAGGTCGCCATCATATGGAACTGGGTAACAACGAAGGCGCCGTCACGATGCGCGGGATAGAGGGTGATCTGGTAATCGAGTGTCTTGGCCATCTCTGGTCTCCTGCAGCAGGCCGGACGCGATCATCGCGCCCCTTGAAACCCGCCAGCCCGAAAGGACCGCCCTTTATGCAAGGACGGCCCGGGGCGGCGATTGGGGGTGGAGGGCGTCAGTATTCCGACGGGAGAAGCAAGGTCAGCACGCGACGCGTCTGTTTCGGGTCGGAAGGCTCAGGCGAGCCGTACTGATAATCGACGTCGTACAAGTCGATCTTGAACCAAACCTTCGTGCCATTGAATTCGATGACCCCCATCTCGTGCAATCCCTGCGGGTCACTGTCGGCATTGAAGGCGTCGAACGCGGCAACGCGGCGTGTGAGTTCCAGTTGTGCGTCGGGTCCAAGCGCGGCGACGCCACATGTCATCACAAACTGTCCCTGCGGGGCATCGGCAACGGAAGGATTGCCGAGGATGGAATTGCGAAACGCGTCATTCTGCGCGGCGATGCGTGCGGCTTCCTGAACAGGATCGAGGTCGAGTCTGGTGGTCATAGGATGTCTCCGGGACGGGCCAGCCGATCCGATATCGGCTGTCGGCAACCCGTCAGCCGGAAAGAGCCGCCCTCGATGTGAGGGCGGCCCAAAGCTCATGTCGTGATCAGGTCGGTGTTCGCTTCGTCAGGCCGCATCTCCGCTAAGGAAGGCGGGCAAGGACGATGGTTCATTGCTCTCCGCCTCGGCCAGAGCGTCTGCGGCAGGCACGTCGCCTTCCTCCGCCTCGGGCGCATCGCCAATCATTTTGGCGTCGGCCTCCGCCGCACCGGCAAACACCATCCCGTCTGGCAGCCAGCGCGTTGTCTTTGCTGCCGTCGCCGCGTCGAAACCTTCCGTCTCGCCGGCCGTTTCCGCGAAAGCGCGCTCCATCGCGGCTGCGAGATCGCCCTTGCGTTCGCGATTGCGATCCTCGGCGTAATCATCGCCGATGAGCTTGCGCGCCGTGGCCACCGCATGCCCCTTGTTGACGCGACCCCAGTAGTTCTGGGCACTCGGGCGCCAGCAGGCCGCCACATCGACGTCGAGCCGCGCACCAATCTCCTCAATGATGTGGGAGGGGCGATTGTCAGAGGAGAGCTGCGGCTTGACCGCGAGACCCGTCGCCCAGGCGAAAAGCGCCTGCTTGTCCGCAATGGGCAGGGCCGACATCGCCCGGAAGTCATCGGGTTTCTCCAGCTTCATCCAGTCGGTGGCGAGGTCCTGCTCCAACGCCTCAAGCATCTTCTGAGCGACGGTGTCCGCATGCAGCACCTCGCGGTTTTGCGCCTGGAAGGGCCGGATGGAGATATCGAGCGCCTCGTTGTTGTAGGACCGCCCCAAAGCCTGCTCGCAGAGCGCGTAGAGCATCGCATCGAAAGCCACCTCGAAATCCGCCGCCAGATGCGCCCGCAGGATGTGCTGACGCGTGGCGCGCAGATCGTCGGCCAGGCTCGCCGAAATCCCGTCCGCCTTGCGCAACGTCGCGGCCGGGTCGGAGCTCGGCACCGGCGTGGAGGAGGTCGGCGGCGTCACCTGTGGGCGGGCAGGGGAGGGAGCGCCATCCGGATCTGCGGTGGTATCGTCCGGTTCGGGCGCAACAGGAATGTCCTCGGGCCGCACCAGGCCTTTCTCGACGCGCAACACCCCGTCATGGCCGATGGTCAGGACTACACCGGCGATAGCGCGATCTGCCTCGGCATAGGGTTGCCGTTCGCGCTGCATGGCTTCAATTTCGCGCAAACGCGGCTCGATGGCGTAGTATTCTTCGGTCTCCGCGTCGGTCCAGTCCTCCCCGTCGTTCTGCGCCGCCAATTCTTCCTCACGCGCGATGAGACGTTCCTCCTCGGCCAGCATGTCCGCATCCGGTTCGATGTCCTGCGGATAGACCCGCCCGAAACTGCGAAACGCGCCATAATCCACCGAAAGATGCACTTCGACCCATTTCCATATCCCTTCGAAGGGTTTGGCCGCAGCCTGCAGTTTCTCAATGGCGAGACGCTCCAAGA
The DNA here is from genome assembly GCF_009363555.1 of Sulfitobacter sp. THAF37. NCBI lineage: Bacteria > Pseudomonadati > Pseudomonadota > Alphaproteobacteria > Rhodobacterales > Roseobacteraceae > Sulfitobacter > Sulfitobacter sp. THAF37. The sequence continues at coordinate 71,895 of NZ_CP045378.1, read as the reverse complement.
GGTCGGGGTTTTCCATATGAGCGGTTGCCCGGTCGTCGAAGAGATCCCGCAGCAGAACCCCGCCCGCCGCCTCATACGCCTCGATGCCGACAAATCGACCAATTGCCGAGTTCGCCGAATGTGCGGCCCCGGTCAGCTGACGTTTGATGCTCTGCGGATGGATGTGATAGCCGCCCTTCACGGCGTTCCAGACCGCGAGCTGGCGGTCATGGTCGTCGGTCAGCGTGAAAGCCATCACGCATTCGAGGGTCAGATCACCGGCACGAAACTGCTCGATGATTTCGGGTGCGACACGGGCGAGTTTGAGGCGACGGCGCACCAGGTCGACGGAGACGCCGAATTTGAGCGCAATCTCGTCTTCGCTGCGACCCTCGCCGATCATCTTGTCGAAGGCCTCGAACTGGTCTGCCGGATGCATCGCCGCGCGCTGGAGGTTTTCTGTGGCCGAGGTAAGGATGGCGTTGCGCTCGTCCTCGACAAGGCAGGGCACTGGATGATCAGCGGGGATCACACCGTCCTCGGCGAGTTGTTTCAGCGCCTTGAGGCGACGACCGCCTGCGTCGACGGCAAAACGTGTCTCGGAAAGTGCGTGAACCACCAGGTTCTGCTTGATTCCCGTCTCGCGGATGCTCGCAAGAATCTCGGCATCGTCGCTGGCGCTTGCGGCCACCTTGCGGACGTTGAGTGGGCTCGGCTCCAGCTTGTCGAGCGGGATCATCCGGATGTCGGCACCGCCGTCAGGCGCGGCCGATCCAACGGCTTCGGTCTTTTTTGAGGTGGTGGGATTCGGGCGGGTCGTGGTCTTGGCCATGGTCAGGGTCCTTGTCTCGCCGGACCCGGATGAGCCTCTCTCTATCCTTTCAAGCCCGGCACCCGGGCTTCCCTTTCTCTGGCTTTCACTGTGCGTTGACGTGTGAAGTGGTCCCATCTTTTCGGACAGGTTTGCAGCGTTTCTAAGGTGTATCGGGTTTAGGTTTCATGCTGCGTGTCGCTCTTCCAAGCCTGCCCAATATGCGTCGTCCGGCGTCTGCCGATCAAGCGCGGAATGGGGTCGGCTGGTGTTATAGAATGCCATCCAGCCCTTGATGACACGACGGGCCCGGAAGCCTTCATTGATTTCTTCGAGATAGATGGCCTCCTGCTTCAGGGATCGCCAGAGGCGTTCGATGAAGATGTTGTCGAGGTAACGCCCGCGCCCGTCCATCGAGATGCGCACGCCCGCCTCGGTCAGCGTCGTGATCCAGGCCGATCCGGTGAACTGCGATCCCTGATCTGTGTTCATGATCTCAGGCGGGCCGTACCTGGCGATGGCCTCGCTCAGTGCTTCGACGCAGAAGTCGGCGTGCATCGTGTTCGACAACCGCCAGCTCAGCACCTTGCGCGTCGCCCAGTCCATGATTGCCACCAGATAGAGGAAGCCATTTCTGACTGGCACAAAGGTGATATCGGCGCACCAGACCTGGTTCGGTCGGTCAATCACCATCTTCCTCAGCAGATACGGGAAGACCGGGTGCTGAGGATGCGGCTGGCTGGTTCGTGGGCGCTTGTAGACCGCTTCAAGACCCATCTTCGCCATCAATCGCCTGACGCGATGGCGGCCAACAACAATGCCTTCCCGGCGCAGATAGGCCGCGATCTGGCGCGACCCGAAGAATGGGTATTTGGTGAACACCCGGTCGATCTCTTTCATCATCGACAGCGTGTCGGCGTCGATCCCGGCGGGCGTGTAGTAGAACGCCGACCGGCTCAGGCTCACCAGCTTGCACTGCTGGCTGATGCTCAGCTTGGGGTGATCCCGGTTGATCATCGCGCGTTTCTTTCCAGGGCTCATCGCTTCAGCCCTTCCGACAAAAAATCGTTCTCGACCGCCAGCCTCCCGATCTTGGCGTGAAGTTCCTTTACTTCCGCCTCGGTCGGGCCGCTCTGCTTGCCACCCGAGAACACATCGGCCATGCCCTCGATGGCCTGCCGCTTCCATGTGCTGACCTGATTTGGGTGCAACTGATGCTTCGCCGCGATCTCCTGCACGGTCTTGTCGCCACGCAGCGCTTCCAACGCCACCTTGGCCTTAAACTGATCTGTAAAGTTCCGGCGCTTTGCCATGTTCGTATCCCTTCAAAGGTTCGGGAAACACCTTAGCTGACTGTCCGGTTTCCTGGGACCACTTCAGACCTCATCCGCTGACCTTCGTCTCTGGCCGCGGCTTTTCAAAATGCCATTCTTGAAGGCCAGATAGAAATTTGCACTCGGTCACACGCAAACGGGGCGAAAAACCTCTTTGATTACAGGCGGCAACCTCAAAGGTTGCTAGCTCACTGTTTGATTTTCCGAACCCACTTCCGCGAGCAAAATCTGCCGAATTGAGCTTTCAATTTTGACTTTTCCAAATGTTGAAGCATCTCGGAAAACTGACTTCGTTTCGCATTCGAAGCAAATCAAGTCATGCTGACGGCCGACAACTTTTAGACCAACTGAACTTTCCCCGACATGGACCACATAGACCTCGCATGCTAGGTTCGCGCCTGCTTTCACCGGCGCATGGAATTGTAGGTCCATAGAGACAAAAGGCATGGCCGTGTTTCTTTCCGTGAGTAGAAAAAGCCAGCCCCGGCCTGAAAGCAAATCGTCCCAGAAAGTCTCGATCGCTTCCAGCGCGAAATTCGTGATCCGGCCAGTAAAGGCGATTCCCAGCTGGTCACAGTCGCCAAAGAAAATCCTGCGTTCGAAGGCAAATCGTGGTTTAAATTCTGTTTCTGGTACATTCATTGCAGCGTTACGGGCTCAACATTTCTTTGTCTCTGGTGCGTGACAGCGATAGGAAGGAATAGTTTTCCGGTAATTATGCCATGCGCCGGAATTCGGCGGGGGTCGCGCCTGTCATTTTTCGAAAAGTTCGACTAAAATGACTCTGATCTGCAAAACCGCAGTCAAGCGCGACCACTTTCAGGGGGGCATTACCCTTTCTCAGCATCTCCTGGGCCTTCGATATTCGCTTGCGCAAAACATATGCATACGGTGCCAACCCAAACTCCGCCTTGAACTGACGCGAAAAGTGAAACTGGCTGAAACCGATAGATGCGGCCATGTCTTCCAGACTGAGGTTTTCACCTAAGCAGCTTTCAACGAGATCGATGATTCTCTGCCTTTGAGCAGGGCTGAAGTTCGAGTTTGCGTCGCTGGTCAAAGAGACCTTGGCGTACTGACGCAGAAGGTGAACGGCGATCTGGATGCGCAGGGCGTCGATGATCAATCTCTGGCCGATTCCACCGTTCTTTAGCTCATTCTCTAGCAATTGGATGCAGTTCAGGATACAGGGGTCCTTCGCAGACAGACAATCATTGATCTCAATGGACTTCGGGTCACGATCAAAGACCGAAAGGGCCGTGTTTTCGAGTTCACTGTGACTGAGATAGACGTGTCTAACCGTGATAGGCTCGGACCAACTCCAAGTGGATTCCTCTGCACGCGTGAGCAAGGAAATCCTACCTTTCTCTACGCGCGCGCTTTGCCATGGGCCGCCACTCGTGCGGCGCATAGTGGTTGGCGCGCCATCATATGCAACAATCATATAGTCGCGCATGGGGGGAATTGCCGCGTCTTGTCGCTCATAACGATAGCCCTTCAGGGTAATGCCGTTCCAGTTGCACCCGGAACTGTCCAACGTAGTCGTGCCGGGAATCCATTCGGGTATCCGGTCCGGTGATATGAGCAGTCTTTCCATCTTGGCCTCCCTGAACTTTTTCACGATCGTCCGCTTGAGCTGAAATTTCGGCTTAGGTCGTCTCGCGCATCCGCGGTTCTTCTCGAACGATATTCGCTTGAGTCAATCTATCGATTTCAGCTTCTGTCAGTCCAGCCTCGCTAAGCAACTCCCTACTATGCTGCCCGAAGCGAGGCGGTGCCGCGCGAACCGCTCCGGGGGTACGCGACAAGCGTGCTGGCACGCCGGTGCCGCGGTAGGTGCCAACTGATACCACCATGCCGCGATGTCGGGTGTGTGGATGCTCCAACGCTTCATTCACATTCCGAACGACTCCGGCGGGAATCCCAGCTTTCAAAAGCACCGGCTCAAGTTTGAAGGCGTCATGTTGCACCAGGCACTCTGACAAGACCTCTGTCATCTCTGACCGATGCGCAAGACGCGCGGCATTGTCGGCAAATCGTGGATCGCAGGGCACCTCAGGTAGGCCAAGCACGTCACAGAGTTTTGCGAACTGACCATTGTTACCGATAGCCAGATAGAGTTTGCCATTACTTGTTTCGAACATGTCGTATGGTACGATATTTGGATGCCCATTGCCGGTCGCCATTGGTATCTGTCCGGACATGAGGGAATTAGCCGCTTGGGGATGCATCATGCTGATCGCGCAATCATATAGCGGCACTTCGATGGCTTGGCCCAATCCGGACCGGCCCCGTTCCAAAAGTGCGGCGAGAATAGCGTTACAGGCGATCAGACCGGTGCCGATGTCCACGATGGGCGTACCCATGCGTGTCGGGCCTTCGGAGGGATTGCCGTTGATGCTCATGAGGCCCGTCATAGCTTGTACCACGGCGTCATAGCCGGGAAAACCGCCAAGTGGGCCATCGGAACCAAATCCAGTCACATGGCAGAGTACCAGTCTAGGAAAACGTGCCCTGAGAACATCAGCATAACCAAGCCCCCATTTTTCAAGAGTACCAGACTTAAAATTGTGAACTAAAACATCCGCATCCTGAAGAAACCGCAAAATCAGGTCGCGCCCTTCCGGTTGCTGCAGATCGATAGCGATGGACCGCTTGTTGCGGTTGGCGCCAGAGAAATAAGCGCTGAGTTCATCATTGAAAGGCGGGCCCCAACTGCGGGTCTCGTCGCCCAGAGGCGGCTCCACCTTGATGACCTCAGCGCCATGATCCGCAAGCATTTGGGTGCAGTAAGGCCCGCCCAGCACGCGGCTGAGGTCGACCACCTTGATCCCGTCCAATGAGCCAGCCATCAAAGCGCCTCCTGATAGAGGCGCGACACATCTTCGGCTGTCATGTCGCGCGGGTTGGTCTCCAGCAATCGCGTGATACCGGTCACGACCTCATTAGCCATTCCGGGAATGGCTGCCTCGGTCACTCCGACACCAGAAAGTCGAGACTCAAGTCCGCTTTCGACTAGCATCCGTTCCATCTCGTCGATCAGGCCATGGGCCGCAGCCGCATCAGAGTTGAAAGGCCGCGAGGGCAGTAGTAACCGCGATAGACGAGCATATTCAGCTTCTGCAACGGGCATGTTGAACCTCATCACTGGTCCTGCGACCAGAGCGTTTGCGTGCCCGTGAGGAACCTTGAAACCTGTTCCAAGTGGGTATGACAAGGCATGAATCGCCCCCACGCTGGCATTAATGAAGGCCATCCCAGCCAGTGTCGCCCCCAACAGCATGGCCTCTCGCGCTGACAGGTCCGAAGGCGTTTCCATGACGATTGGTAAGTTCTGACCGAGAAGCACCAGCGCTTTGTCCGCCATTCCATCGGAAATGGGATTCTTTCTGGTGCGACTGGTTACTGCCTCAATGGCGTGAACCATTGCGTCTAACGCCGTGGCCGCTGTGATGTGACGAGGCATTCCCAATGTTAGCTTTGCATCTAGCAAGGCAACGTCAGGCAGAAGCTGCGGTGCATATACCGCTTTTTTTTCGTGGCTTTCCGAAGTCAGCACGGACACCCATGTTACCTCTGATCCGGTCCCTGCCGTGGTTGGCACCTGGATCAGTGGCAAGCGTTTATCGGTGACCTGATTAATCCCGATCATGTCCGTAATCGGTTGATCGTTGGCTACCGCCGCTGCGATGACCTTGGCAGTGTCCAGTGAACTGCCGCCGCCAAGTCCGATGATTCCGTCAGCACCAAAGGCCCGCGCGACCTCTACCGCGGCCTCGACGACAGCGATCGGGGGGTCCGCTTCGACTTTATGAAAAATCTCAACCTCGATGCCAGCAGCCCTAAGTGAGGCGGCTGCCTCGTCCGCAAAACCACAGGCCAATATGCCCGGGTCCGTCACGACCAGCGCACGGGTGCAAGACAAATCTTGCATCAGGCTGCCGATCCGGCCAAGCCCACCGCTCTCGCAGACGATCCTCGGGGTGGAAAGGAAATTGAAGTCCATAGTTTGTCTTCGCTCCTGTTAAGCTGCTGCAGTGCGGATCATATTCCGCGCGATCAGTATTTGCTGAATCTGGGTTGTCCCCTCGTAGATGCGGAAGAGACGCACATCGCGATAGAAGCGCTCGACCGCATATTCGGCCATGTATCCTGCACCGCCGTGGATTTGCACTGCGCGATCGGCCACTCGACCTACCATCTCACTGGCAAACATCTTGCAGCAGGCAGCATCAGTCGACACGTTCTGACCAGCGTCCTTGCGGCGTGCTGTTTCTTCGATCATGCAACGCGCTGCGAAGGCCTCGGCGCGACTGTCAGCCAGCATGGCTTGGATCAGTTGCTTTTCAGCGATGGGTTCACCGAATTGTTTGCGTTCCATCGCATAGGATAGGCTGTCACGGATCAGCCGTTCGGCGGCGCCCACACAGACGGCAGAAATATGCAGTCGGCCCCGGTCAAGGACTTTCATTGCTGTCTTAAAGCCCTTGTTCAGACGGTCCGGCCCGCCGATAATGTTCGCGGCAGGCACGCGGACATTGTCAAGGATGACGTCGCATGTGTGCGAGCCCTTCTGCCCCATCTTCCTGTCAGGCTGGCCAAGCGTTATGCCTGGCGTCCCTGCCTCGACGAGAAAGGCGCTTACGCCGGCAGAACCTTCCGCCTCTGGATTGGTCCGGGCAAAAACCGTGAATAGATCGGCACGCGGTGCATTGGTAATGTAGCGTTTCGTGCCGTTCAGAAGGAAATCGTTACCGTCACGCCGCGCCGTAGTGCGCAGACTGCCAGCATCCGACCCAGCATCTGGCTCGGTTAGGGCGAAGGATGCGATCATATCTCCGGACGCGAGAGCTGGTAGATACTGCGCCTTCTGCTCGTCGGTTCCATCGATGATGATTCCCTGAGAGCCGATCCCGTTGTTGGTGCCAACTAGCGACCGGAACGCAGGCGAAGCCTGGCCAAGAACGAAAGCGGCTTGCACTTCCTCTATCATCGACAAGCCGAGCCCGCCGAAATCTTCCGGGATCGACATGCCGAAAAGGCCCATCATGCGGATTTCATCGACCAGCATCGGCGGAATCACATCCTCGTCGGCGACGCGATCCTCGTAAGGGATTAGTCGCTCTTTCACGAAGCGGTCGAGCGCGTCGAGAAACTGGGAAAGGGTATCTTTATCAAGGGCCATGATGCTCTCTATTGTTCAGGGTGCGACCGCCGCAACGCGGCGGACAAGATCGACAAGGCGGTGCGCGACGTCGCTTTCGATCCAGTCGCGCGTAAGGGTTTGCGAAGGGCCACCGCAGTTGAAGGCAATAATGGGTGAGCCGTCCTTCGGCACGAAGGGCACCGCTACAGCGTTCACATCACGTTTCCACTCCGTGAAGGACGTGCAGTAACCGTGCTGTTGGTAGTCTGCGATAGCTGCTTCGATTCCGGGCTGCACATTCGGCCAGTTGTCGCCTTCATGTTCCTCCACAAGGGCCAGAATTCTGGCCCGCTCATCCGGGTCGTGCGCCGCTATGCAGGCGCGACCAACCGCGGTCGTGGCCAGTTTAATATGGGCACCAACCTCGATCGCCAGCGTGACGGCATTAGTGCCCTTGCACCGCTCCAGATAGACCATCGATAGCCGGTCACGACTGGCCATGGCCACCGGCATGCCTGTGTAATCAGCCAGCTCCTGCATAAAGGGCTTCGCCAGTTGCCGCAGCGGAATCCCTGCAAGGCAGGAGAAACCCAACGAAAGCACTGGAGGGGCCAGTCGATAACGTGCTGTATCCGGGTCGTAGCTGAGGTATTCCAGCTTGTTCAGTGTATAGGCCAGCCGGGAGACCGTCGATCTGCTCAGGCCAGTGCGCTCGGCCAACTCACCGTTCCCCAGAGCCTCCCCTTCCCGCCGAAAGGCCCGCAACAGCTCCAAGCCGCGCGCCAACGCCGTGACAAAATCGCGATCCTGTTTCTCGGCATCCTTGGTGCGGTCTTTCCTTGGTCTCACGATATCCCTCCTCGGAAAGAATTATGCGTCTTGAAACACACCTAAACGATCGATAACGTCCGAGTCAATACTGCGGTAAACTTTCCCGCTATGCGGAAAATTAAGGTCGTCCACCTAGTCCCATTCGTGCCGGATCCTGCGGATGACACAACTAAGCGAGGGCATAATGCCATGAAAGAAATGAATTATCCGACCATCCAGCACCTCATCGGACGAGACTGGATCGCTTCTCCCACGCCAGAGGATCGTGCAGTCATAAACCCTGCAAACGGGCAAACTATCGGACAGATTCCGCAGGCTAGCGCCGCAGATCTAGACCATGCGGTTCACTCGGCCGAATCAGCTTTTCGCCGATGGAAAAACAGCTCTCCCATGGAACGAAGTGCGATTTTGCGGCGGTTTGCCGACCTGCTGCGCCAAAATGACAGACTGATCGCTGGCTGGATCACTCTCGATGAAGGCAAGCCGCTGGCTGAGGCTTTGGCTGAGGTCCGCGCCTCGGCTGACCACGTTGACTGGCACGCCGAGGAATGTCGGCGCATTTATGGGCGCATCATTCCATCACGCAGCCCGCGGGTACAGCAGCTTGTCGTGCGCGAACCGATAGGCGTCTGCCTTGCCATCACGCCTTGGAATTTTCCGCTGAGCCAAGCGGTACGCAAGGTCGCGGCGGCGCTTGCGTCAGGTTGCACGATGATCTTAAAAGCCCCGGCAGAGGCTCCGGCGGGTTGCATGGCAATTGCTCGCTATCTGCTGGATGCAGGATTGCCCGAAGGCTGTCTGAACCTTGTCTGGGGTAATGCGGCCTTCATTTCGGAAACTCTAATTGCGCGCCCCGAGGTGCGCAAAATCACCTTCACCGGTTCGGTCGAGGTGGGCAAGCATCTGGCAGAATTGGCTGGCCGCCATATGAAGCGGGCGACGATGGAGCTCGGCGGTCACGCGCCCGTATTGGTGTTCGACGACACCGATGCCACGGCCGCGGCGCGCGCCTTGGCGGTCAACAAGCTGCGCAATGCAGGCCAGGTGTGCATCGCCCCAACCCGGTTTTACGTACAACAAGGCATCTACGATCGATTTCTGTCCGAACTAGTTTCAGCATTTGAGAGCGTAAAGGTGGGCGCTGGTTTAGCCGAAGGCACGCAGATGGGACCATTGTGTCATCGCGGACGCGTGAATGCGATGGAAAAGCTCGTCGAGGATGCCCGCGAAAACGGCGCACGGGTGTTGACGGGAGGCAAAAGGCTTGGAAATCATGGTAACTTCTATGCCCCGACAATCGTCGATACGCCCAACGACGACATTGACTTGATGCGCGAAGAACCCTTCGGCCCGATTGCTGTCGTCTCGTCTTTTCGTGACATAGAGGACGGACTGTCGCGGGCCAACGGGCTACCCTTCGGGCTGGCGTCCTATGTCTTTACCAATTCGTTAGAGCGTGCAGATAAAGCAGCTGCGGGTTTGCAGGCAGGTATGGTAAGCATCAACCAGTTCGGCCTCGCTCTGCCCGAGACTCCGTTTGGAGGCGTGAGAGACAGCGGCTATGGGACTGAAGGCGGGACGGAAACCTTCGAAGGCTATCTCATTACCAAATTTATCTCGCGCAATCGCGCGCCAGTGCTGTGAGGATGCCCATGCCTGTTGAATTAAGCTTCTCAAATGACGCAGCAATTCTGACCATAGACAATTCGCCGCTTAACCTAATCAACGCGGAGGTTCGGGCTGGAATACAACACTGTATCTTCAAAGTCCTCGAAACTGGGGCTACCAGGCTGATTATCACCGGCACAGGAACGACCTTCGTCGCGGGCGCGGATGCGAAGGAATTCGGTAAGTTGCCTGTTGATCCACAACTAAATGATGTGCTGATGCAACTTGCACACCTCCCGATTCCTACTATCGCAGCAATCAACGGGGCTGCGCTTGGTGGGGGACTAGAGATTGCTCTGGCTTGCTGCTATCGCATCGCCTCAACTTCTGCCAAACTGGGCTTGCCAGAGGTAAACTTGGGGATCGTGCCTGGCGCAGGGGGAACCCAAAGACTGCCGCGACTTATCGGTATTGAAGCTGCGCTTGACATGATTGTCACCGGGAAGGCTGTTTCCGCCGAGCAGGCACTGAAAATGGGACTGATCCAGCTGCTAGCCGATGACCCGCTTGGCGCGGCCATAGCTCTCGATGACGATGTACTTGAGGCGGCACAGGCACCCGACAATCTTCCTTCACCAAAGCCAAACCACGTCGCAGCGGAAGTCGCCCGAGCGCATGTAGCGCGGCGTATGCCTGGCCAGAATGCCCCGCAGGTTGCGGTGAACCTAGTCGCGACCAGTGCGACGACGCCGCTGCACGACGCACTAGCCAGCGAGCGCTCTGCGTTTTTGGACCTTCGTACCTCGGATCAGGCGCGGGCCCTTAGGCACGTTTTCTTCACCGAGCGTACCGCAACCAACAAGGGGCGCGCCTACCCCCGACCTTCCCGAGATGCTGAAACCGCCATCGTGGTCGGTGGTGGCAATATGGGCGCAGCTATTGCGTACACGCTGGCGACCGCAGGGATCTCGGTGACTGTCGTCGAACGTAGTGCCTCGTCCGCCGAGTGGGCCAGTAAAAACCTGCAAAAGCTGATTGATCAGGGTATCAGTCGCGGTATTCTGTCCGTCGATGCGGCAAAGACGGTTGAAGACCGGCTGGTTACGGTCTCAGGCTATGACGCTCTGCCACCAACCGATCTAGCAATCGAGGCGGCCTTCGAGGATTTTGCGGTTAAGACCGCGATCCTGACCGAACTCGAAGGCGCACTGCCACCCGAGACCATCATTGCCACAAACACATCCTATCTCGATGTAAATCGGCTCTCTGATGGGTTGAAACACCCGGCACGCTTTGTAGGGATGCATTTCTTCAGTCCTGCGCATATTATGAAACTTCTGGAAGTCGTCAGGAGCGACCGAACGTCAGACGGAACATTAGGTGCAGCACTTGTGCTGGCGCACAGGCTTGGTAAAATCCCGGTACTGTCTGGTGTTTGCGATGGCTTCATCGGAAACCGAATTTTGTCGAGCTACCGTCGCGCCGCTAATCGCCTTCTGGTGGAGGGGGCTAATGTCGACGAGATCGACGCGGCTATGCGCGGATTCGGTATGGCGATGGGTCCATATGCTGCACAGGACATGTCGGGGCTGGACATCGCCTACGCGAATATCCGTCGCAAGGCAGTTGCCGAAGGGAACTGCTGTGGTCACGTGCCCTTGGTCGAGCGGCTGGTCGAAAAGCACAAACGCCTAGGACGCAAATCGGGCGCCGGATGGTACGACTATGGGCCAGACGGCAAACCCTCACATTCGGAGCTGGTCGCTAGCGAAATACTCCGTGTCTCAGAAGAAATGAACTTCACTCGCCGCGAGTTCTCAGCTGACGAAATCGTAGAAAGGCTCTTGCTCACAATGGTGGCGGAAGCCTGCGATATCCTTGACGAAGGCGTAGCAGAAAAACCGCAAGACATCGACCTAGTAATGATTCACGGCTACGGATTTCCCCGCTGGCGGGGAGGCCTGATGCACCACGCCAAAAATATCGGCAAGGATCGGTTGACCGCGCTCTTCAGCGCGCATGTCAAAGAGGATCCTTGCGGCTGGAGGGTGCCTCGTTATTTAGAAAGAGTTTTCGCGACCGGGGAGGAACATGTCAGCATGTTTCCCACGATCACCGGCAGATAAGTTGTCTTTCTGTGGTAGAGGGAGTCTGTTTTGCAAATGGGGTGATGGCCGTGGTTGCCCTTTCCCCGGATAAACTTATCCCACAGCTTCCGTAACGGGTATGCCGAGTGCAGTGTATCCGTTCAGGACGGCGATGCGGACTGGGAGTGCCGCGACCTGACGGTCAAAGTCCCGCGCTATAAGGCGATGCCCCAGCGACATGACACAGTTCATTTTCGTCTCGACACTGCTTCGGCGGTGGTATCCGCTCCATCGTCGCCAGAGCGCGCGAGCCAGGCACTTCGCCGCGCGCAGGGCCTCGTTTCGCGCCACGGCTCCGGCGGTGATGGTCTTCCATGGCTTTGCGTTCTTGCGTGGCGGGATAACGGCGTGGGCACCACGGTCAGCAATTGCGTCGTGGCATTTCCGTGTGTCGTAGGCACCGTCAGCCATGACACTGCCGATCTACTGGTCCGCCGGGATCTGGTTGAGGAGGTCGGGTAAAACCCATGCATCGCCGATGTGGCTCCCTGTGACCTCGTCACTGCGCGAACCTCCAGTGTTTCCTCGTCAACCCCGAGATGGATCTCGGTCCAGACGCGCCGTTTGGGTCCACCATGCTTGCGGGCGTGCCACTCGCCTTCGCCCGCGACTTTGATACGCGTGCTGACAGCAGGTGCAGCGGCCCCTTGGAGCCGCGATTCGAGATGTTCACGGCCAGGGTCTTCTGACGCCGGGACAGGGTGCTGAAGTCGGGCACAGTCCGGACGAGACCAACCAGCTGCAGCAGGCTCTAGACGAACCCAGTCGTCTACCGGAGCGCCATGCCGAATAACACCTTCATGGAAAGGCAGGTCTGGCTGGAGGCATCGCTGTAGGTCTGCTGCCGGCCACGACTGCCTATCGGCGCGGCCTCCCAGCTCATTTCGGGGTCGAACCAGATTGCCAGAGCGCCCCGGCGCTTGAGCGCTTCATTGTAGGCTCGCAAGTTCCTGGTGTTGTAGGTCGGGGGTGCAGTCTGCTCATGCACCCCGGCTACCAAGCCGGGTTCATAAGATGGATCCCGCACGGAATTTGTTCAACAGAGCCTAGTAGCAGGCATATCTGCCTCACGACAGGCTGAGCAAGATCATACAATTTCCAAAGCAGGTATGTTCAATACACGGTGCATTCTTCGCCCTTACTCTGAGATCATTGGCGTACGCCTCAGACCGTTTGACGCCTCCGAGATTGGCGACGTCAGGTGGTGGCTTTGCCAAATGTTACTCTTGGGAGGATAAATATGGAAATCAGTAGAGAAGCGGATACGCTGCGGGCGCTTTATCAGAATTGGACCGATCAGATGGTCGAGAACCCAGACCTGACGATCGCGAACTTGCGCAGCATGTTCGATGAATGGGGGCAGCCTGCTCTAGAGCCGGAAAACGTTAGCTACAAAAGCGATCATATCGGAGGAGTCGAGGCTATCTGGGCACTGCCTGTCGGGGCCGATACCTCGCGTGTAATTGTTTACACTCATGGTGGCGGCTTTGCCGTCGGCTCAGCCGATAGTCATCGGAAAATGGCAGGGCACCTCGCTAAGGTGCTTGGGGTTACGTCGGTGATCCTGCACTATCGACGCGCACCCGAGCACCCATTTCCGGCGCAGATCGAAGATGCGGTAGCCGCGTACACAGCATTGCTGGATAAGGGCTTCAAGGCAAGAAATATTCTGACCGCTGGCGACAGTGCTGGCGGCAATCTTGCCATCGCCAGCGTGCTGAAATTTCGCGAACTTGGGCTGCCACTGCCCGGAGCGGTCATCGCATATTCGCCCTGGCTAGACATGGCGATGCGCGGGGAAACACTGGAAACCAACGCGGAAACCGATGCGCTAGTCGGGAAACCGATTCTCGAAGCGATGGCGGGAATGTTCCTCGGTGAAGGCACTGATCAGCTAAATCCGTTGGCCAACCCTCTGGAGAACGATTTCACCGGTTACCCGCCGCTTTATATCAATGCCGGAGGGGCTGAGACGCTTAGGAGCGATGCCGAGCGGTTGCACGAAAAGGCCAAGGCACAGGGCGTAAATGTGACCCTGTCTATCGTCGAAGGCATGCAGCATGTCTTTCCCGCGCTTTCGGGACGCGCGCCCGAGGCGAACGAGGAACTTGGTCGCATCGCCGCATGGTATCAGGCCCTCTGACACCTGTACTCGCACTGCATTGCGGTGCGGTGCGGTGCGGTGCGAGAGAAACCCCTACGACACATTCATCTGCCATCTCACCCGCAAACTGCGGGGCGGAGCAGTCTTACTCTGGGAGGAGTGACATGAACATTCAGACTGAGATTACTAAAACATCCGGAGCGGATTACGACGCAGTCGTCATTGGCGCGGGCTTCGGCGGGCTTTACGCCGTCCACAAACTTCGCAACGAGCAGGGACTGAACGTCCGGGGCTATGACAGCGCCAGTGACGTTGGCGGCACCTGGTGGTGGAACCGATATCCCGGTGCGCTGTCGGACACGGAAAGCTATGTCTACCGCTATTCTTTTGACAAAGAGTTGCTTCAAAAAGGCCGCTGGAAAACGCGGTATCTGACCCAGCCCGAGATCCTCGAATACATGAACGAGGTGGCGGATCATCTCGATCTCCGACGCAGCTACAAGTTCGACACCAAGGTGGACGGCGCGCACTATAATGAAAAAACCGGTCTCTGGAACGTGATCACTGATAGTGGTGAGACAGTTACCGCCAAATACCTTGTCACTGGCCTCGGTCTCTTGTCCGCAACGAATGTTCCAAAATTCAAGGGCATCGATGATTTCAAAGGCCGTATCTTACACACAGGTGCCTGGCCCGACGGCGTGGACTTGAGCAACAAACGCGTGGGCATTATTGGCACTGGCTCGACCGGTGTGCAGGTTATTACAGCAACGGCACCAGTTGCAAAACACCTGACTGTTTTTCAGCGCTCTGCACAATATGTCGTGCCGATTGGGAACACCCCGCAAGACGATGCTACCATCGCAGAGCAAAAGGCAAACTACGATAGTATCTGGAATCAAGTGAAGAATTCTGTTGTGGCCTTCGGCTTCGAAGAAAGCGTCAAGCCCGCCGAAACCGCCTCCCCCGAAGAACGGGAGCGGGTCTTCGAAGCCGCCTGGCAGCGCGGCGGTGGTTTCTATTTCATGTTTGGCACCTTTTGCGATATTGCGACCAGCCAAGTGGCCAATGATGCGGCCGCTGACTTCATCAAGGGCAAAATCAAGAAAATCGTGAAGGACCCCAAGGTCGCAGAGAAACTGACGCCGAAGGACCTTTACGCCAAGCGCCCGCTTTGCGGAAACAACTATTACGAGGTCTACAACCGAGACAACGTGACCCTCGCCGACGTTAAGGCCGATCCGATCGCAGAGTTCACTCCGAACGGCATACGTCTCGAAAGCGGCGAGGAGCATGAGCTTGACATCGTAATCTTTGCCACTGGCTTCGATGCGGTCGACGGCAATTACGTCAAAATGGACCTCCGCGGACGCGGAGGCGTGACCATGCGCGACACTTGGAAGGAAGGCCCGCTCGGTTACCTCGGCATGATGGAGGTCGACTTCCCGAACTTCTTCATGATCCTTGGCCCTAATGGCCCCTTCACCAACCTGCCCCCCAGCATTGAGACGCAAGTCGAATGGATCGCTGACACGATTTGCACGGTGGAAGAAGAGGGGGTTCGAAATGTGGAGCCAACCGTGGAAGCGCGCGATGCTTGGGTTCGCACCTGTCGTGAAATCGCCGACATGACACTCTTCCCCAAAGCTGAAAGCTGGATCTTCGGCGCAAATATCCCCGGAAAGAAGAATGCAGTAATGTTCTACATGGCCGGGATTGGCAATTACCGAAATGCCATTAATGCAGTGAAGGAGGAAGGTTATACATCCCTGATCCGCAACCGCACTGCCGAGAAGGTGTAAAGAATTCCGCCGGGCATCAAGAATCCCCGGCGGAACCAATTAAATTTGTTCATGAAAACTAGGGAGAGAGATTTGGGAAGGGTATTCGGAAAAGTCGCACTGGTAACAGGTGGAGCGATGGGCATGGGAAAAGCCCATTGTGAAACGCTGGCACGTGAAGGTGCGCATGTATTTGTAACCGACCGTGACACGGAAGCGGCTGAAAGCGTAGTGAAAGGTATCATTGAAGCCGGAGGGAAGGCGGAATTCATTCAACATGACGTGACGCTTGAAGAAGATTGGAAGAATGTCATCTCTACGGTGCAATCAAGTGCTGGTCGGCTTGATGTGCTAGTGAACAACGCTGGCATTCTCATTCTTAAGCCGCTCCACGAAACCTCGCCTGACGAATTTGACATGACGTTCAACGTCAATGTACGCGGTATTTATCTCGGCATCCGAGCCGCGGTTCCATTGATGAAAGAGGCCGAAAAGGCATCTATTATCAATATTTCTTCAATCTATGGGATTGTTGGAGCCGCTTCGGCGGGAGCCTACATTGGATCCAAAGGCGCCGTACGGATGTTGACGAAATCCTGCGCAGTCGACCTGGCTGAAAGTGGCATACGCGTGAATTCGATCCATCCCGGTGTCATCGATACTCCCATGACAAAAGATCTGCTACACGCCGACGAAGTTACCCGGCAGGCAATTCTGGGGGCGACGCTGCTCAAGCGACCAAGCAAACCTGAAGAGGTTTCGAATGCGGTCCTGTTCCTCGCATCGGATGAGTCATCGTTCGTTCACGGAGCAGAGATTGTAGTAGATGGCGGTTATACTGCGAATTGACAGGGACCCATCCCGAGTAACGGCTCGGAATCCGGGCCGTTACCACCATTGCAAATTTTGAAAACGATAAAAGCCAATGAAAATAATTGCTCCTATAAAACGCCTAATTGACCACAACGTGAAGGTTCGCGTTAAGGCGGACGGGAGCGGAGTTGATCTCGCGAATGTGAAGATGTCGATGAACCCGTTCGACGAGATTGCGGTCGAAGAGGCGATCCGGCTGAAGGAAGCGGGCAAGGCGGACGAGGTTGTCGTCGTCTCGATCGGCGTGAAGCAGGCGCAGGAAACGCTGCGCACGGCGCTGGCGATGGGCGCGGACCGGGCGATCCTGGTTGTGGCCGCCGATGACGTGCACCAGGACATCGAGCCGCTGGCGGTGGCCAAGATCCTGAAGGCCGTGATCGACGCCGAGGCGCCGGGCCTGGTGATCGCGGGCAAGCAGGCGATCGACAATGACATGAACGCCACCGGCCAGATGCTGGCGGCGCTGCTGGGCTGGGGCCAGGCGACCTATGCCTCCGAGGTCGGGATCGAAGGCGATCATGCCGTCGTGACCCGCGAAGTGGATGGCGGGTTGCAGACGATCAAGGTCAAGCTGCCGGCGATCGTCACCGCCGATTTGCGCCTGAACGAGCCGCGCTATGCCTCGCTGCCCAACATCATGAAGGCCAAGAAGAAGCCGCTGGATGAGAAGACCGCCGCCGATTACGGCGTCGATGTCACCCCGCGCCTGGAGATTGTGAAAACCGCCGAGCCCGCCGCACGGTCGGCAGGCGAGATGGTCGGCTCGGTCGACGAGCTGGTGTCGAAACTGAAAGAAAAGGGGATCGTGTAATGGCTGTTCTTCTCCTTGCAGAAATCGCCGGTGGCGCGCTGGCGCTGGACGCCACCGCCAAGGCGGTGACCGCTGCCAAATCGCTGGGCGATGTGACCGTTCTGGTTGCGGGCCCTGCTGCTGCGGGTCAGGCCGCGTCGCAGATCGACGGCGTGGCGAAGGTTGTGGTCGCGGATGACGCGGCCTACGCCAACGGCCTGGCCGAGCCGGTCGCCGATCTGGTGGTCAGCCTGGCAGGCAATTATGAACATATCGTTGCTCCCTCCACGGCAAGCGCGAAAAACATCCTGCCGCGCGTTGCGGCGCTGCTGGATGTGATGGTTCTGTCGGACGTGACGGCCATCCTGGACGGGTCCACGTTCGAGCGCCCGATCTACGCGGGCAACGCGATGCAGACGGTAAAGTCCAACGATTCCAAGAAGTTACTGACCGTCCGCACCACCGCCTTCGACGCGGCTGGCCAGGGTGGCTCGGCCGCCGTCGAGGCCATCGCAGCAGCCGGCAACGCGGGCCTGAGCGCCTGGGTCGAGGACAAGGTCGCGGCGTCGGATCGTCCGGAACTGACCTCGGCCAAGGTCGTGGTCTCGGGCGGGCGCGGCGTCGGTTCCGAGGAAAATTTCGCGATTATTGAAGCACTTGCGGACAAACTGGGTGCTGCCGTCGGCGCCTCGCGCGCGGCTGTGGACTCTGGGTTCGCACCGAACGACTGGCAGGTCGGCCAGACCGGCAAGGTCGTGGCGCCCGAGCTGTATATCGCGGTCGGGATTTCCGGGGCAATTCAACACCTTGCGGGGATGAAGGACAGTAAGGTCATCGTCGCCATCAACAAGGACGAAGAGGCCCCCATCTTCCAAATCGCCGATTACGGCCTCGTCGCAGACCTCTTCGACGCAGTCCCGGACCTGACAAAGGCACTCAAAGAATGACAAACGTCTATATCTGCGATTACATCCGCACACCAATCGGTCGCTATGGCGGCGCGCTTTCTTCTGTGCGAGCCGACGATCTTGGCGCAATCCCACTCAGGGCCTTGGCCAGCCGAAACCCGGGGCTAGATCTAGCGACCATTGACGAAGTGATTTTTGGCTGCGCCAACCAAGCGGGAGAGGACAACCGTAATGTTGCTCGCATGTCGCTTCTACTAGCTGGATTTCCGGATTGTGTACCGGGGACAACAATGAATCGGTTGTGCGGGTCGGGCATGGATGCGATAATCACGGCCGCCCGCGCTATCAAATCAGGAGAGGCCGATCTCATTGTCGCAGGTGGTGTGGAAAGCATGTCGCGTGCTCCGTTTGTGATGCCAAAAGCTACAACAGTATTCTCGCGCGAGAATAGTGTGGAAGACACCACCATCGGCTGGCGCTTCGTCAATAGACTGATGAAGAGCCAATACGGCGTCGACAGTATGCCTGAAACGGCCGAAAACGTGGCTGAAGTCTTCGGCATCAACCGCGCCGACCAAGATGCTTTCGCCCTACATTCCCAGCAAAAGGCGAGCGTTGCTATGGCGAACGGTCGTTTGGCCCGTGAAATTGTCCCGGTAGAGATTCCTCAGCGAAAGGGGGAGCCAAAGATCGTCGTACAGGATGAACACCCTCGCGCGAGTACGACTTTGGAAGCGCTCGCCCAACTGAAAACTTTCGTAAAAGCGGATGGCACGGTAACCGCAGGGAATTCTTCAGGCGTGAACGATGGTGCCGCAGCATTGATCCTTGCCACCAGCGACGTCGCAAAAAAATTTGGCCTCACGCCGGTCGCAAGGGTCTTGGGCGGCGCAACCGCCGGCGTTGCACCGCGCATCATGGGTTTCGGGCCGGCACCGGCGTCGAAAAAGCTGATGGCGCGACTTGGACTGAAACAAGAAGACTTCTCGGTGATCGAACTTAACGAAGCCTTTGCTTCGCAGGGTCTGGCCACACTACGGCACCTGGGGATCGCGGATGATGATGCCCGCGTGAACCCAAACGGCGGCGCTATTGCTCTCGGCCATCCGCTTGGCATGTCGGGTGCCCGCATCACCGGCTCAGCGATGCTGGACCTCAAACCTGGAGAAAAGTCGTTGTCGACCATGTGTATTGGCGTGGGACAGGGAATTGCAATCGCACTCGAAGCTGTCTGAGGTGCCGTGACAGCCTAAAAATTACCATAATCATGATTACGCGATTATTGGTCGACCCCAAATTTTCCGTGTAGAATTCGCCCTCTACCACCTCCCTGTGGGCGATACCCTGGCGGTACCGGAACCTCTCTCCGGTGCCGCCCTTTCCTGAAAGAACGATTGAACGGCCCATAATGTTTGCGAGACGGATCATCACGTGACCTGCGTTTCGGCAGGCATTCCATTCCGGCGATCTCGCGCCATCCCAAGATTTCTTCTCTGCACTTCCGAATGTAACATATATCGCGTGGCGATATTTCGCGCATCGTGTCCGTTTCAACGGCATGAACTTGCGGGACCGTGTAGCACTAAACATCCAGGAATTGAGACGCGCCCGCAGCCTCAGCCAGGAGGAGCTTGCTCATCGGGCCGATGTGAGTCGCGGCCATATGGGCAAGCTCGAGAACGCCAAGTTCGCGGCCTCCCTCGACCTTCTCGAACGTATCGCCAAAGCACTGAACGTAGATCCAGCAGAGCTCTTCACAAAACGCTAGCCAGTTTTTGCCAGCCCCTGATGCGTCCTGGAGCGGAACGTCTCAAGAGGTAGTCAAATGGAGTGCAGAGAGTTCGATGGGTAAGAAGAAGACAGGCTGGCCCTTCCAGAACGGGTTTCTGAACGACGGTGCGCAGGAGATTCACCTGTTCACCGATTACCGTTGGAATGATGGCTCGGTGAGCCGCCGCTGGCATGTCGATCCAGAACGCTTTGATGCTTGTCTGGTCGAGCTTCGCCCAGTTTCCCTGAAGGCATCAGACCGTTCGGATCAGTAGGAGAACCACTCCGAGTGGCCCATGTTGCCCTCGTAGTCGCCGTATTCAACCATGATACTGCGCAAATAGAAGTACGAGGAACCTCCGCCGGTCGGATAGGCGATCTCCTGACCGCCTTCCGATACGAATGCCTCGGGCCAGGGCGTGTGGGATCGGTAGACCCGCTGGATGTACCGGCAGGTGCGGTTCTCTCGGTCGCAGGAACGGAGAGACCAGTCCCAATACTGTTCACCTCCCCTTTCTCTATAGGCTTGACCGGTGAACCAGATCACATGGGTGCGGTTCAGCCATTCGTATTCGGGCAGAGTGGTGTCGAGCTCGCCCTCCCCGCCGGGCCCGCCCAGCTCGACCGGCACATGTGCGAAGGTGCAGACCCCGAAGGGCGGCAGGCTCGGCCAGGGCGTGATGCGGCGGATCATAGTGCGATAGGCCCGTGCACAGACTGCGCTCGGTGGGAAGCCGCCAGCCATGCAGAGCATGATGGCGCAGTCGATGTCATAGGCCTGCGCCTTCCCCGGGGCTCCGAACACCGCCATCACCCCCATCGCCGCTGCCATCGCCTGTCGCTTCATGTCGCTCTCCCGCAAAAGTTGCGCAGACTATCGCGCAATATGTGTTTATCTGCAATATGTCGTATTGACTCCATATGACTTTATGGATTTAAGCGCAGGAAGTAGAAGGGCTCTCGTGGGGAGAGTCCGAACATGCCGATAGCGCGCAACCAGATCCTGATCACCATCGATGGTGTCAAAGACCTGTCCGAACAGGGCATCGCGTTCCGCTGCCGGTATGAACTCGTGGGGTTCACGGACGATGGCAAGCCGCGCTACCAGTGCATCTACCTGCGCGAGGGTGAGCCGGAAGCCATTCTGGTCTCGACCCGGATCACCCCGCACGGGCCTGAGCCGCGGTATTTCAACATATGGCCAGGGCTCTTCAAACATCATCTCGAGTTCGGTGACGGGCGCGATCTGCGCTTTGGTCCTGACTACAGCATCACCCTCGAGGAGCGCGGCTGACGTTATCGCCTTCGGCCGCGACGGCACAGCCCGGACTTCGGGCTGGACCTTTCACGGTGAGCGCCCTGCCTGGGCTGGTTTGGAACATAGCGCTGAAGCCGAGGTCGTTCTGGCCTCGTTGGACGCCACGCCGCCTTCCAGTCGCGACGACACCCTCTCCCTGATCCGCACGACTGCCGTCCGCCACCAGGGGAACCGTGCCCTGCGGCAGGTCAGCCTTGATGCGGACGACTGGCAAATTCTGTTCCGCGCCCTGGTCGAGGCTGAAAGCAGCTACAACCCGACCGCCGTCAGCCCGAAGGATGCCTATGGTCTTGGCCAGCTGATGCCGGATACTGCCCGTGCGCTCGGCGTCGATCCGCGCGATCCCTCCCAGAACCTCGACGGCGCGGCGCGGTATCTGCTCGCACAACTCGGAACGTTCAAGGACATCGACTTGGCGCTCGCGGCCTACAATGCCGGACCGCACCGGGTGGTCGAGTATTCCGGCATCCCGCCTTTCATCGAGACCCGCGACTACATCGCGCGCATCCACCGGATCCGGTCCCGACTTGCGGGTACACCTGTTTCCGCGCCGGACATCCGCGTCGCAGACCGGGTTCCAGCCCGCGCGCCGGTCCTCATCGATCTTCAGTAAAACAAGGGAACTTCGCATGCTTCGACATCGCCTCAGCCGCCTCTTGCCTGCCACCACAACCTTGGCGGCTCTCGCAAGCCCTGCCTTCGCGCAGGACTTGTCGCCGATCCAGACCATGCTGGAAACCGTCGAGGCCGCGCTGACCGGTCCGATTGGGATCGCGGTTGCCACACTCGCCGTCATCGGCACTGGTTTCATGTGCATGATGGGGCGGCTGAACTGGGGCTGGTTCGCCTCGGTCATCATCGGGATCGTGCTGATCTTCTCGGCCGGCACCATCGTCGACGGCTTCTCCTGAGGTTGGAGAATAGAGTTGGCAGAACGATCCCCCCTTTTTCTGGGCCTCGCCCGACCGCCCAAGTATCTGGGCCTCCCTGTCGGATACCTCGTGGTGCTGGCGACCGGGGTCGTTCTGCCGTTCATCTGGACCAAGTCCATGGTCTTCTTCCTGATCGGCCTCGTCGCCTATCCGATCCTCTGGTTCGTCGCCGACCGCGAGCCGCATTTCTTCGAGGTCCTGCGCGTTTCCTACGGCTCGGTGCGCCCGACGAAGAACCGCGCCCTGCATGGAGGCGACAGCTTTGGCGCTTGATGCGGGCACACTTTCCACTCACGGAACCGCTCTGCTTCAGGCTGGCGGCGGGGAGTTCGCGCGGGAGAGCTATCTCGCTGATCACCTGCCGTATTTCGCGCTTGCCGATGACGATGTGATGGTGCTGCGCGAGGGCGATCTGATGGCGACCCTGCGCCTTGATGGTCTGAACCCGATGACCAGCGAAGACGCACGGCTCGATGCGCTCAAGCGCGCGGTTGCCGCCATCGTCGCCCAGACCGGCAATGCCTTCGGCTTTTACATCCACCGCATCTCCGTGCCACAGGATCTGGGGATGCGCCCCATCGAGGGCGACAGCTTCGCCGCCGCGATAGATGCCCGCTGGCAGGCCCATGTGAAAGACCTGCGCCCGGCCAAGCGCCAACTCTATCTCAGCGTGATCCGGCGCCCCGATATCTCCGCGCGCATTCCATTCCTTCGGACGCTGGCCCGCAAAGCCTGGGTCAAGGACCGCGCGACGCGCCTGCAGGAGCTGAACGAGGTCATGGGCTTTTTCGAGGTGGCTCTGTCTTCGGCCAACCCTGTGCGCCTGACCCGCACGGGTGGTGAATGGCTGGGCTATCTAAACACGCTGAACGCGGGCAGCTTCTCCCCCATAGCCTTCGGACAAAGCGCTCTGCCTCTTTCACATATTTTGAGCAATTGCCGCGCGACCTTCGACGGCGACGTCGTCACCCTGACCGACGCCGTGACTGGGCGGGTCAAATACGGCGCGCTCTTTTCGATGAAGACCTACCCGGCATTGACCGATGTGACGCTGCTCGACGCGCTCGACCTGCCGCTCGACATCGTGCTCACGAACTCCTTCAGCCCGATCCCGAACAACATCATGGCCGAACGCATCCAGCGCATCATCCGCCAGATGCAGGCCTCCGACGATGCGGCCGTCTCCCTGCGCGAACAATTGGGCCAGGCTGCCGACGACCAGGAGGCAGGACGCATCGCCTTCGGGGACCATCACCTCTCCATCGCGGTCTACGCGCCGGACCGCGACACGCTCGAACGGGCCGCCGCCCAGATCAAACGCGTGGGTCAGGAGATCATGTCCGTCATCGTGCGCGAGAACATGGCGCTGAAAGCCACCTACTTCGCACAATCCCCCGGCAATTTCGGCTACCGCGCTCGCAAGACGCCGATTTCCTCCATCAATTTCGCCGACTTCGCAGCTCTGCATGGTAGCGTCGAAGGACGCGGTCCTGATCAGTCGCCCTGGGGTCAGACCATTTCGGTCCTGCCCACGGTCGGCACCTCTGGTTATCGCTTCAATTTCCACGAGGCGGGAGCCCCAGGCAAGGAACCGACCGTTGGCCATACGCTGGTTCTGGGGCGCACCGGGACCGGCAAGACGCTCACCACTGCCTTTCTCGCAGCGCAGGCGCAGCGGGTCGGCGCACGGCTTTTCTTCTTCGACAAGGATCGCGGCCTGGAGATGGCCGTGCGCGCCCTCGGCGGGCGCTATAACGAAATCCGGGCTGGCGTGCCGACAGGTCTGAACCCGCTCGCCACCGAAACCGACGAGCGCGGCCGCGCCTGGCTCTCGGACTGGCTTGCGACACTTCTCACACGGAATGGCACGCTCTCGGGCGAGCAATCCCGCCATATCCAAAGCGCGGTCGGCCAGAACGCCGATGCGGGGGCGGCGCTGCAGCGTTTCGCCAGTTTCGAGACCCTGTTCCAGTCACTCGATGATGATGGCGAGCTGCAATCCCGCGTTGCCGAATGGGCCCCCGGCGGGCGCTATGGCTGGGTGTTCGACGAGCCCGAGCGCGGCGCGGGCCTCAAGCTCACGGGCGACATCGTCGGGTTTGATATGACCGAGATCCTCGACATGACGACCGAGCGCATGGCGGTACTCTCCTACATCTTCCGCCAGATCGAACGCGTGGTCGAAGACCGCCGTCCCACCATCATCGTGCTCGACGAAGCGTGGAAGCTCTTGGACGATCCGTATTTCGGGGCGCGGCTGGAAAACTGGCTGGTGACGCTTCGCAAGATGAACTGCGTCGTCATCATGATGACGCAGTATCCGAGCCAGTTGCGCGACAGCCGCGTCGGCAAAACCATCGTCGAGACGGTGCCGACGCAGATCCTCTTCCCGAACGATCGCGCCACCGTCTCCGATTACGATTTTCTCCGCGTCAACGCCAAGGAGGCTGCCCTTCTCGTGCAGCCGACCATCGGCCAGCGCATCGCGCTTATCCGCTCGGCGGGCGACAGCGTCTTCGTCGATGCCGATCTCTCCGCACTTGGCGACCTCCTTCCCATCCTTGGCGGCGGCGCCACTGGCGAGGCCCGCGTGCCTGCCGATTGGCGCGCCAATCCCGATTTCTGGAGACATGTGATATGAGTTCGAAACCCCTCCTCGCGCTTTGCGCCGCCGCGAGCCTTCTTTCCGCTTGCGAGAAATACACCGAGAAAACCTCGCCCTGTTTCGGACGCAATGGCGAGCCGCAAGTGACGCGGTCCGCCCTGTCCTTCTCGACCATGGGCGCACCGGTGCAGGAGACGGCCAAGCCTGACTGCACCTTCGAGCCCCTGCCCCGTTCGGAATGAGCCGCGCCGCGATCATATCCGCCGGGCTCTGCCTCGGCCTCAGCGCCCTGCCTGCGCATGCCCAGGGCGTGCCGACACAGGACAATTCCGCGATCGGTCGCGCCATCGCCCGGGTGAGGGCATTGGCCGAGGATCTAAGCGTCCAGCAGGACAAGGATCGGACCGAGTCCACGCTGGCGGATGTGCAGGCCGACCAGCTGCGCGTCCTCGAGGAAATGACCGCTGCCATTACCGGGCCTGGCTTCGACATCCGTGCGCTCGAGGGCAATGCGGATTTCGGGGTGGCGGCGGTCTATCCCAATACCGATCCAAGCCCGATGAACAGCCGCCTCTTCGGCGAGGGCCGCGAGACGGTCGAGATGATGATCGTCGAGGTCGCCGGCGAGTTCGCAGGCGCGCCCGGTGTGGCCCGCGCCGGTCTCTCGGCCACCCAGTGGCGCTGCCTCTTCCAGGCTCTGATTAAACAGGAGAGTCGCTTCAACGTCGCCGCTGAAAGCCCGGTCGGGGCTTATGGCCTGACCCAGCTCATGCCTGGCACCGCCTCCGATCTCGGCGTCGACCGCTATGACGTGAAAGACAACCTCCGCGGCGGCGCGCGCTATATCACCACCCAGCTCAACCGCTTCGGCAACATACCCCATGCGCTCGCGGCCTATAACGCGGGGCCGGGTCGGGTCATCGAATACGGGGGCGTGCCGCCCTTTGCCGAGACCCAAGGCTATGTGCGCAACATCTCGAAATTCTACAACGAATACCTCGCTGTGGTGGGCGGTGCCGACGCGCTTGGCACGCTCTCGCCCTCGGATTTTGCGCTCGCCGAATATGCCAGCATCTCCGAGGCGGGCGTCTATTACGCCGCCGACAGTTCGGCAACGACCGAGCAAGTGATCAACCGCCTCCGCGCGATCATCCTGCAGATCGATGCGCAACCCAATGCCAAGGCGGCCTGGGAACTCAACACCTACGCCAAGGCCGAGATTGGCCGCATCCTCAACCTTCGCGTCCGGCTGATGGCCGCCAACCAGCAGCGCGAGGCGGTCTATGCGCAGCACCTCGTCGCAGACCGGTTGGCGGAGCGCGACTTCATGCAGATGGGAGTTCCCGAATGAGACAGCTTCTCCTGACCGTGGCCGCGGTCGCCACACTCGGGTTTACCTCGCCCGCAACGGCCCAGGGCGTCCCAACCTTTGATGGCTCGCAGCTTGGTCAACTCGTGGCGCAGCTCGAACACATGGCCGAGGACCTGAATGTCCAGATGCAGCAGCTCGCCACAATGCGGCTGGAACTGGAAACCCAGCTCTCGCAGCTCACGAACCTCGAGGCGCAACTGACCTCGCTCATTGAAGGCAGCGGGCTCGGAGAACTCTTCGCCACGGTCGAAGAATTCCGAGCGCTGCGCGGCAAGCTGGTGGCGCCCCTCAATACCGCACAATCGCTGGCAAGCGGCGATTTTCTCAGCGGCTTCAATCCGGGTGCAGAACTCTCGGCCTCGGTCGAACGGGTGCTTTCGGGCAGCGGGTTTACTTCGGAACGCCTGAGCACGCTTTCTGGCTCGGATGAGCCCGCCGATAACCGCATCGCCGCTTCCGCCGGGGCCAGCGCCATGCTCTCCGTCGCGGCACAGGAAAGCCACGAAGAAGCGGGCCAAAGCCTTGAGCGGCTCGAGACCATGGTCGGGCTCATCGACGATCAGGACGGGCTGAAGGCTGCCGTCGATCTCAACACCCGCGTCACCGCCGAGCTTGGCATCATCCTGACCCAGATTTGGCGGCTGGAAGCGGCGCAAGGCGTGAGTGCCGGCCAGCTTGGCGTTGTCGATGCCGCGACCCTCGCGGATGAGCGCAAGTTCCGCTCGATGGCGGTGGATCCATGAGGCAAACCATGACCCGCAGCTTGGCTCCAGGCCGGGCGCTCGGTCTCGCCGCCCTTGTCTTGAGCATCCTGCACAATGCTGCGTCGGCCCAGACCCCGAGCACGAACCCTTCCGGCGACACGCCCTTCAACTCGATGGCCATCGCGCGGGATCAAACGGATGAATGTCGTGTTCCGAAACCCCCTACCGATCTGGCCGAAACCGCCTATCTGCGCAATGGCTACCGCGCGATCTTGCGCATCCTGATTGCCGAAGAGGCGCTCGCTTCGGAAACCTGCACCTGCCTGCTGGATCAGTTCGCCTGGGATCAGGCGCTTGCCGCCCTGCCCCGGTTCCAGACCTCGGACAACCCGCGCCTGCCCTTCAACGTGCTCGAGCTCTACGCCAAGGCGGACGCGCTCGAGGCGCAAGTTGTGGAGGCCTGTGCGGAGTAAATGGGGGTCATTCGCGACATCCTTGGCCAAGTCGACGCCGCGGTGAACACCGTGGCGCAGGACGGCTTTATCTCCTCGGCGGCCTCGGTCGGTAATGTCATCTCGGCGGGCGCGACGCTCCTTGTCGTGCTCCTCGGGATCAACGCGGTCATGCAGCTCCGCCCCCTGCCCTTCGGAACCGGGTTTGCCTTCGGGATGAAAGTGGCCCTGGTCGGGATCTTCGCGCAGAGTTGGGATAATTTCAGCGTCATCTATGACATCGTCACGCGCGTGCCCGACTCCGTGGGCGCCTCGATCCTGGCGCTTACCGGCTCGGGCGACGAGGCAGGGGTCTATGAGAGCCTCGACAATATGGTCGCCCGCATCACCGCCTATGGCGATACGATCGGCGACCGCGCGGGCTGGGTCTTCGGCGCGGTTCTGGGTGCCATCTTCTTCGTCCTCTCCGCCGTCTTCGCCGCCGTCACCGCAGGGATCATCGCCTTCGCCCGCATCGTCTTCGCGCTGATGATCGTCATCGCCCCCTTCATGATCGTGACCTCGCTGTTCAAACCGACCCAGTCCCTCTTCGAGGCCTGGACCCGCGCCACCATTGGCTACGCGCTCATGCCGGTCGCCGCAGCAGGCGCCGCGGGCATCATCGTCGCCATCGCCGAAGCGATCGGGGACGCCTCCGCCGATCCGGGCGATGTCGAAACCGTCAGCCTGATCCTGCCCTTCCTCGTCATTCTGATCCTCAGCGCCGGGATCATGGCCTCGGTGCCCTACATCGCCTCCAATCTCACCGGTGTCGTCGGCATCGCGTCCAATGCCGTCGGTCTCACGGGCCTTGCGCGCCAGGGGTTCGTGAACACACGGGAGTATGGCGCGGGCGCAACCTCGCGCCTCGTCACCGGCAAGTCCCCGCATGAGCTGAACCAGATGGCCAATGCGGGTGTGGTGAAGACCGGCGAGCTGATCCGGCAAAGCCCCGGCGCGCTTCTCTCCGCCGCCAAGGCCTTCCGCAAACCCTGATGTGAAAGACGACGACTTTGAAGAAGCTTGTGACCAGTTCCTCCGCGCCTGACCGCGACGCTTTCGAGGCGGATTTCATCTACGGGCCAAGACGGCGTGAGCGTTTCGCCTGGTTCGTTGCGGCGGCAGGCGTGCTGGTTGGTGTTGCCGGCATGGTCGCGGGCGCGAGCCTCTTTCCACTCAAATCGACCGAGACCTTCGTCGTCGTGGTCGACAAGGAAACCGGAGAGATGGACCGGGTCGCCGCCGTACAGGCGCTGACGCTTTCCGAGAGCGACGCCATCATCCAGGCCAATCTCGTGGCCTATGTCGATGATCGGGAAACCTATGACCTGACCGATGGCGAGCAGCGTATCAACTCGGTGCTCAACCGTTCCGATGGCGATGCCGCCCGCACGCTGCGCGATCTCTGGTCCTCGACCAACGAAGACTACCCGATCACCGTCTATGGCCGCGACGCCAAGATCGAGGTGGTGATCAAGTCCGTGAACCAGATCGAGCGCGGCGTGGCCCAGGTCCGCTTCACCCGCACGCTGCGCCGTCCCCGCGACACCCGCACCGTCACCCGGTCCTATGTCGCTACCGTTGGTTATGACTTCCAACCTGAAACCCGCCAGCGCCTTCAGGACGTCTGGGCCAACCCCTTGGGCTTCGTGGTGACCTCCTACCGCGTCGACGCCGAGACTCTGGAGAACTGACCAAGATGAAATCTCTGCCCGCGCTTTTCCTGGCGCTTGCCCTTCCTGTTGCCGCAAACGCCGAGGCCACGCCGCAAGGCGGCCCGCTCGACATCCGCATCCGCACCGCCGTCTATAGTGAAAACCAGGTCTATCGGATCGAAACCGATCTGAGGCATTCGACCACGATCCATTTCGGGGCGGGCGAGCGCTTCGAGGCCGTGATCGTCGGCGACACCGAAAGCTTCCAGGTCGATCCGATCCCAGAGCTTGGCAATGTGCTGACCATCAAACCGCATGTGGCCAATGCCTCCACCAACATGACGGTGATCACCAACCGACGCACCTATTCCTTCCACCTGCGCGAAGGCTCGATCCCGAACCGCACCGGCATGTTCTTCGAAGTCCGCTTCCGCTACCCCGATGAGGAACGTCGAGCGACGGCGGCTACCCAGCCCAAAGGCTTTGAGGCGC
Organism: Sulfitobacter sp. THAF37; assembly: GCF_009363555.1. NCBI lineage: Bacteria > Pseudomonadati > Pseudomonadota > Alphaproteobacteria > Rhodobacterales > Roseobacteraceae > Sulfitobacter > Sulfitobacter sp. THAF37. Next base: position 42,244 of record NZ_CP045378.1, on the reverse strand, counting down.
CCCGCAACTACAACTACCGCGTCTCGGGCGAAGGTGATTTCCGCCCCAGCCATATCTATGACGACGGGCGCTATACCTACTTCGTCATCCCGGAAAACGGTCGCCAGCCCGCCCTCTTCAAGGCCGATGACCAGGGCCGTGAGCGCACGGTCAACTGGACCCAGCAAGGCAACACGGTCCGGGTGCTTGGGGTGAACACCTACTGGTCGCTGCGTATCGGCGATGAGGCGATCTGCGCCTGGCGCGACGAGAGCGCCATCTACGTGAGCAACTGACCATGGCCGAACAAACCCCTCCCGACCTTCAGGACCGTCTCGACCAGTTCAGCCAGCGCGGCAAGTCCAAGCCCCGCGGAAACAGCCTCGGGGTCGGCGCGCTCGCGGCCGCCCTCGCCCTTGGCGGGGCCGGGGTCGCGTATTTTCTGGCCACCGGTCTGCAGGAAGGTGACAGTGCGCTTGAGACCTCCGATGTCGAGACCTTTCAGGACCGCCGCCCCGGCTCCGGCGGGCGGCTGAAGTTTCCGCCCGACGAGACCGAGCAACGGGTCAATGACGCACTGATCGCCGTCGAGGAAGCGCTCGACGTGCCCGCCGCCCCTGCCCCGGAACCGAGCGCCGAGGTGCTGGCCGAAATCGCCAAGCTCCGCGAAGCCCTCGCCGCCAGCCAGGCTGCCCGCAACTCGGAAATCCAATCCGCTGTCGCGGACCTGCGCGAGGCCTTCGACGAGCAAAAGGCCGCGCTCGAAGCAACGCTCGCCGCAAAGGAAACCGAGCTGGCAAACCTCCAACGCCAGACCGAGACTCGCATCGAGGGGCTGCAGGCCATGCTCGATGCCGAACGGGCGCAGCGCGAGGGGCTTGAGGCCGAGCTCGATCGCGAAGGGGTGATCGCCGATCAGCGCCTTCTCGAACAACGCCGGCGTCAGGAAGAGGAGCAGCGTCTGCGCGAGGCCGAACGCATCGCCGAGGAGCTTCTGACTGCCCAGATCAAATCCCCCGCCGTGGTCTATGCGGACGGTCCACGTGGTGGTGCGAGTGGCGCGGCGGTGGCCGATCCTGCCGCCGCTGGCGCAAGTGGACCGGCCCTCTCGGGCAACGAGCAGTTCTTGCAGAGTGCGCGACCGCTCGAGGTGCAGGAGGCCGCCCGCCTCATCCATCCCGAACGCACGCTGACCCAAGGATCCGTCATCCAGGCGGCGCTGCAAACCGCTATTAACAGCGATCTGCCCGGCTCCGTTGTCGCGGTGGTCTCCGAGCCGGTGCTGGCGTTTTCCGGAGACCGGATCCTGATCCCCCGGGGCTCCCGCCTTTTTGGCCAATACCGCTCCGGGATCGAAATGCACCAGAAGCGCATCCTGATCCTTTGGACCCGCGTCCTGACCCCGGACGGCACCTCGATGGAAATCGCCGCTGTGGGCGGCGACCAGCTTGGCCGCTCGGGCCTCACTGGTCTCGTCGACACCAAGTTTGCCGAGCGCTTCGGCGGGGCGGCGCTGATTTCCGTGATCGGGGCGGCGCCTGCCGTGGCGGCGGAGAGTGCCAACAACGAGACGACAAGCATTGTCCTGGGCGATGTCAGCAGCGACCTGCAGGACGCTGTCGGGTCGGTCATCGCCGATCAGGTCTCGATCGCGCCGACGATCTATGTCGATCAGGGCGCCTCGGTCACCGTGCTCGTGGACCGGGATGTGGTGATCTACGGGGGTTCCGGTTCACAATGAAAAAGAAGCATCAGGTTTCGCGTTCGAGCCGCAGGCGAGAGGCAGCGAAACCAGGTTCAATATTACCGGAATCACCGAATTGATGGATCAGGCCTCGCCAGCCTCATACCTCGAGCGTTATCTCGACCCGTTCCGCGATCTCCTGCGGCGTGACGACGTGGTCGAGATCGCGATCAACCCCGACGGCAAGGTCTGGCTCGAGGTCGCGGGGGATGCCAGCATGCGCCACGAAGGTCAGACCGTGGATCGGACCACAGCCCTCAACATGGCCCAGACCATCGTCGGCGATGCCAAGGCCCGCGTCTCTGAAAAGAACCCCCTCGTCTCCGGCAAGGTGGAATATGCGGGCCGCCCGCTTCGGGTCCAGGTCGCCGTGCCGCCCGCCATCGATCGCGGTGCCTCGATCACCATTCGCCTCTTCGCCTCTGGCAGCATTAGGGACTACGCCCCGGCTTATCTCTTCGGCAAGGCCGTCTCGCTCGACGCCCTCCGCGCGGAGAAGATGAAAAACATCGCCAGTCTAGCGGAGGAGAACCTTGAGGCCGCGCTGCAGACTCTGGTCGAGGCGCGGCTCAACGTCCTGATCAGCGGCGGCACCTCGACCGGGAAGACCACGTTCGCCCGCCACCTCCTGACCCATGTGAGCGAGCACGAGCGGCTGATCACCATCGAAGACGCTTTTGAGCTCTTCCCCGGCCAGCCCAACACCGTCGCCCTCCTTGCCGACCGCGGTGCCGGTTCGCAACGCAGCGCCAACGCTCTCCTTCAAGCCTCCCTCCGTATGCGACCTGACCGGATCATCGTCGGCGAGCTGCGCGGTGCCGAGGCCCTGACCTACCTCGAGGCCATCAACACCGGCCATGGCGGGTCGGTTTCCACCATCCACGCGGAAACCGCAGAACTCGCAATCGATCGACTGGCGATCATGGTGCTGCAGGCCGGCACACCACTGACCTTTGCCGAGGTTCGGGAATACATCCGGAAATCCATCGATGTGATCGTCCAGCTCGGGCGGGCCGAGGGGAAGCGGGGGATTACGGAGTTCTATCTGCCGGGGTCGAGAAAACTACCGACATAGACGGCGCGATGCAGCCGTTTGCAACGCTGAACTGAACTTCCGCAAGGCGAAGTGTAGCGTTCACGCCAAAAGGAGACAGCTGACGTATTATCAACGGGCAGCGGTGACACTCCGGACCTTGGGGCGTTGAAGGAGTATCGCACAATTTCTTTGACCGCAGCGCGAAGAAAAACCTAACTATTTGAATTACGTATGATACTCTCTATGCGAGCAGCAGCGGGGTCGGCACAACCACCCTAAAACGAAAGGAGGCGACCACTGACTCAAGTACTTCCAGAAGATTTGGTTAATATAGTTTCGGGCGATCCAGAAGAGTTGGGTGTTCATCTCCAGCTTGTTAAACGGGACGTGCTCTTGAAAGATTGCGTGGCCCGTCTCCACTGTCATTGCCTGACTGTGGATGGGAACGGACGCGTCAAGCCGGAGCGTCTTGCGGAATTTATGCGCAACTCAATTATCGATTATGCCGTCCCGAAATCGCGGTTGGATGATGCGCGGGCGCGGGACGCCAGATTCAAGTCCGGAAGCGCGGTTGCAGCCCTGCACCACGAGGCAATCGGCACTTTTACGGACCTTGCCAATACTGGCGAAGGCGGCGAGATGCTGCTCTTCCTACTCGCAGAGCGCTTTCTCAAGGTTCCTCAGGTGCTCTGTAAGATGGACCTTAAGACCGACTCTCACATGCACTATCATGGTGCGGACGGCGTCTATGCTTCCGTAAACGAAAACGGCCTTCTCAAACTTTTCTGGGGCGAGTCAAAGGTGTATGGCGACCCTACAGCGGCCATAAGAGATTGCCTTTCATCACTTGCCCCTTTCCTCGTGGAGACGGACCACGAAGGCGCTGATCGCGAGCGGGATCTCGTGCTCCTCAGCGACAAAGCCGATCTCAGTGATCCGGAACTTACGGCCGCATTCCGGAAATATTTCGACCGAACCTCACCGCTATCGAACAGGGTCGAATATTGCGGGATCGCGCTTATCGCCTTCGATGCGGATTTCTATCCGAAAGATGATGCAAAAGGCATCGGGGAGGACATCCTGAAGGCGGCGAATGACGAAATGGAAAAATGGGTGAAGAATGTAAAGAACAGACTATCGGTGGAGAAACTCGACAAATTCGACATTCAGTTTTTCTGTGTGCCAGTGCCTTCGGCGGATGGGTTTCGCGCATCGTTCCTTAAGGCGCTGGGTATTAAGAAATGAAAGATACCGAACTCTTTGATTGGCTGTCGGGTGAGGCGCTTCGTGATGATATTATCAGGTTGACTCAGATCACAGTGGCGACTGAGATAACAAATCTGGACGCAATCCATGAATCCGCTGACCCAAAGAAGAGCTTTGACTGGCAGCAGCTTCTTTTGGCCGGAAGCCTTTTGGCCAGATCAACCGAACGAACGCATCAGGAGGCGGCGCTGCGGATCGCAACCGCTGCCGTCACACTCGAAACTTCGCCGGAAGTGCGGGATGCGGGGGCTGTCCTCCTCGAAAAGCTGTCCAATCGCAGGTCCGTCGAGCTGGCAATACTGCGAAACCGGATCGCTCCCGATCTTGAGGGCAGACTGGGCGTGTCGATGCGCCTTGAAGCCAACAGAAGACGTTTCGAGGACTCGATACTCCTTGAATCGAGCGGAAAATGGATAGGCGTCAACGATTTTCAGAAAGAACTATGGGCGGGCGCCTCTTCCGGCGCCGGCTGGCTTTCAGCGTCCGCGCCAACCGCGTCCGGAAAAACTTACCTCGTTTTGCAGTGGCTGCTCGATCACGTTCGCACGAGCAAGACAAAGATCGCCGTTTACCTTGCCCCAACCCGGGCTTTGGTGAGTGAGATTGAACTCAGTCTGAAGGAGCTATGTCAGTCGGACACCGGCATCGAGATCACGTCGCTACCGCTGACGGAAGTTTATTTCTCATCTACGACGGGAGACAAGAAAGCCGTCTTCGTATTCACGCAGGAGCGTTTGCACCTGCTTGTCAATCTTCTCGGGGAGGACTTCAGTGTAGACCTTCTCATTGTTGATGAAGCGCACAAGATCGGAGACAATCAGCGTGGTGTAATACTGCAGGATGCAATCGAGCGGGTGTCTCGGCAGAACCCGATGATGAAGGTCGTGTTTGTAAGTCCTTCGACACAAAATCCCGGAGAACTGCTTGAGGATGCGCCGAACGATATGCCGAAAACGTCGGTCAATACCGATATGCCAACCGTTCTGCAGAACGTGATCCTAGCCGAGCAAGTGCCTCGGAAGCCCAAGGAGTGGTCGCTGGACCTTGTCTGGGGCGATTCACCCATACCACTGGGCACGCTTAAACTGTCAAACAAGCCTGCGGGCCTGAAAAAAAGGCTGGCGTTTATCGCAGCGGCGGCAGGCGGTCGCGGCGGCACACTGGTTTACTGCAACGGCGCGGCTGAAGCGGAGGACGTCGCGCTCCTTATCAGCCAGTTGGAAGGCTCGGAGAAGACAGATGATCAGGAATTGCTGGACCTGGCTGATCTGGCCCGCAAAGGGGTCCACCGTAATTATCAGCTCGCGCCGCTGGTCGAACGTGGTGTCGCTTTTCACTATGGAAACATGCCCTCTCTCATCCGCACCGAGGTTGAGAGGCTGTTCCGCGACGGCAAGATAAGATTTCTTGCCTGCACCTCGACGCTGATTGAAGGAGTAAATCTCTCTTGCAGGACCATCGTTGTGCGCGGTCCCCGGAAGGGCCGTGGGAACCCGATGGAGCCGCACGACTTCTGGAACCTCGCGGGACGGGCCGGTCGCTGGGGAAACGAATTCCAAGGCAATATTATCTGTATCGATCCAAAGGATGAAAAAGCATGGCCCGTCGGCGTGCCGAAGCGCTCACGCTACCCGATCAAGAGAGAAACTGACGTCGTTATATCTTCCACCGATGAACTGGCTGCGTATCTTGAGAACAGAAACATCGACTCTTTGGCCGATCTTGCGCAAGGCGAAGAATTCGAACAGGTCGGGGCTTACCTCCTCAATACATATATTCGTCTTGGTACGCTTTCCGATGCCGCATTTGCGAAACGGCATTCTCCAGATGCGCTCCGGAAACTCGATAGAAGCCTCGAAGGTATTTCGGCGCTGATCAATATTACGCAGGATGTTCTAGTAAGACATCCAGGCGTCAGCGCGGTGGGCCTGCAGCGTTTGCTGGAAGCTTTTCGAAAGTACGAAGGCAATATCGAAAATCTGCTGCTCGCGCCTTCGGAAAGCGTCGATGCGTACGACAGGTACGTCACCGTCATGCGACGGATTAACGCAAATTTGTATCCTGTCTTCCTGCCAGACAGTCTCATTCCCCTGCACGCGCTCGTGGTTGTCGAGTGGCTGAAAGGATTGTCTTTGGCTGCAATTATCAGGAAGCGTATAGAGTATCAGCAACGAAACAACAGATCGTTCAAGCTTCCAGTGCTCATTCGCGAAACGATGAGCATGGTGGAAGAGACAGCAAGATTCAAGGCACCGAAGTATATTTCCGCCTATATGGATGTCCTCCGCCTGTTCTTGACTGAAGCCGAGCGCGAGGACCTGATTGATGAAGACTTTGACATCGGGATAGCGCTTGAGTTTGGCGTCTCCAGCATCACGCTTCTCTCATTAATGGAACTAGGGCTTTCCCGCATGTCTGCGGTGGCCTTGTATGAGAAGATTGCGCGCGACGATCTGGACAAGGAAGGTTGCCTGGCCTGGATTAATCAGCATGGCCCGAATTTCGCCGGGATGGACCTGCCTAACCTTATCGTCAGGGAAACGCTGCAGGTATCGGGCCTTGATGATCCGGAAGCGGGCCACGAATTCAGCGAATAGAGTAGAGAGGAAGCGATTATGCCCGCAAAGCCAGTAGAGATCGGATCGCTCTCATTCGCGAGGAAAGGAGACGCAAACGACTTTTTTAGGGATATGCTGTACAAATATGAACTGGGTGACAAGGTAACCAATGAAGACGCCGAAATACTAACGCATCTCATGCATATGCATCCCGAAGCCGCCGAAAAGATCGGCCCGGGAATTGAAAGCTTCAGTGTAAGAACGGCGGATTACGGAACGCGCTGCTTCTGGGTCAACCGCGTCGATGGAACGACAGAAAAATTCTCCTTTCGAGCGTGTTACTGATCATCAACACAGAGCTGCCATCGGCTATCGCTCATTAATTGGCTCGTATTCGAGTTTATGCTCTTCCTGGTGTGCGGTGACCTGCCACTGGGCTCTGATCCAGCCATGACTGGTGCCCGGTTGGTCTTAAGCTGCCTACGGATTCTGGACCGCCGAAAGGTGGAGGATCCGGTTGCCGAAAACAAACGCGAAATACATGCTATGCGAAATCTTCTTCTCTAAAATTCAATCTTAGTTCTGCGCCACGGCTGCCCTATACCCTCGCTGCTTTTTGCTAGCATGGAGCTTCATGAGCGCCGTGACAGCCTTGCCCTCGTCATCATGAAATTCGATCATCATCTGCCCTCGAAACCCGATACGGCCCCATTCCCGCACGAGGCATGCGCCGCCAAACAGGTCTGGTTGAACACTCATTCTATAGAAGCGCCGCATGTTGATAGACAGGTCGACCCGCTTGAGATCGACTGTCGTCGGGAACACTTCCATTTGCTGCATCGTATCCAACATATTGGGCAATCCCTTCTCATGTGTCACAATATCAGGTAGACATATGTGTTTCCACTATGTTCTAATTTTTCCCGACTCGGGCGAAACATTTCCGCTGCACTCTCTCCTAGCTTGGCAGAACTGCTGCAGGTTTAGGATTTTGACTGTACTTCGTGTTCTTGAATAGGGCGACAAATGGTAAAGAACATCTGCATATTCTCGGACGGAACCGGCCAGATGGGTGGCGCCAGGCCAGACCAACGGCTGTCGAATGTTTACAAGATGTATCGAGCCATGCGTCCCGGCCCAGATTCACCAATTAGCCCTAAGGACCAAGTGGCTTTTTACGACCCGGGCTTGGGAACAGGAGAACGCGGTGGGTTTTTCGGTCGGATCAAGCCCATCCTGGAAAGCGCCGTCGGAACTGGCATCGACCACAACATAATCGATTGCTACGAGCAGATCATCGCCCATTACGAGCCCGGCGACCGTGTGTTGCTGTTTGGGTTCTCGCGCGGGGCCTACACAGTAAGAGCACTTGCAAACGTTATGAACCTCTGCGGTGTCCCGACGCAGATGCCAGATGGTTCGCCGGTCCCGCGTTACGGCCCCGGATTGCGCAAGATCGCCAAGGACGCTGTAAAATTCGTGTATAATCACGGTGCTGGAAAACCGCGCGGACAAGATCCTTACTTCAAGAACCGTGAAGAACTCGGCAAGCGATTTCGCAAGAAGTATTCGAGCTTTCCGCTCGTAGGCGAAGAAAATCAGGGAAACGTTCAGCCAACATTCATCGGGGTCTTCGACACGGTGGCATCACTGCGAACGGCAGTTGTCCGCACCTTGGTCTGGGGCGTCACGTTCGGGGTCGGGGCGGCTTTGGCCGCAGGCGTTGCACTCGGATGGTCTTGGCTTTTGGTTGTTCCGCTTGGCGTACTTCTAGTCGCGCTTCTTTGGCAGCTAGGTTCCCTGTTGCTCGACAACTTCAAGTATTTCTCGGACGATCCCGAGCGCAAACTGAAGCTCTGGCGCCCAACCGATTGGCCGCAGATTCTCAAGACGGGTCATTTCGCGGCTTGGAACAAGCGCAACTACGACAAGTGGCTGGATCCCGATGTCCAACACGCCCGTCACGCCATGGCGATTGTCACTGTACCCTAATTAATCAGATTCTGCGGATTGGAAGCGTTTTCGGCAGATTCTGTACCCTTAATTGCAATATATCCACAGGGCGCTGCGTCAGTGGCTGACACAGCTTTGGCGCTTCCAGATTGCATCGGCTCGTGCCAGAAGCGCTTGACGATCTGCATCGGCACCGAGCTCGGAGATGGCCTGACGGGCAGCGTCTAGGGCCTGCGCAGACGTCTTTTTGGGCGACGTCGCCCTGGCAGATCGGTCAACGGGACTGCTTTCCTGCCGACGTCTTCGCGGAAGTCGCATATCGAGGTTCATCGACAGCTTGCGCACCTTCTCAATCAAACGTCTGCGCTGAGGAAAGGCGCGTCGGAGATCCCAGAATGCTTGTTCATTTCCGCGCAGCAAGATGGCCACTCCCAATAATGGACGGGCTGAGCAGACATCGACAGCTGCGAGTGCTATTGACCGCTCCAGTTGACACCGCGACGTGAGTGGCACGCTGTATACCAACTCAAGTACTTGTAAGAGGCACAGCGTATGGCTGATCCGCTGCATGTGCCTCAGATCGGCGGCGGCAACCGCCGTCTTCAGCAATGCCGCGCCCCGAGCGGCGCGGACACGTAGCCTGTTTGATAGACCATCGGCCGGATGCCTCGCCACAAGAGGTCGACCACAGTTTTCGCAAGTCAGCGACCAGGCGAAGCGCCAGTGGCGCAGGACCAGTCCCGAGGTTTGTTTCGAGCAGTTTGCGCAACTTTGGAAGTCATCGCTAGATACGCATTGAGCGGGATGATGCGTCGTGTCCGGGAGGGTCATGGCCGCGATCTCATCCCGGGTCTGCTGAACCGCCGGACATAGCCGAGCCCAGTTCACATGCCCAAGGTCACCCGCATGCTCCGGCACCCTGCCCTGCCCCAAACCGAGATAGCCGCAAAGCTCTTCGACGGAACAATGATTGGCCCGGGCCAACCGCCCGATCCAGCTCGAGAGAAGCTCGTCGGATACCGGTGGCGGTCGACGCGGCAATGGGTTCACGGTCACCCGAACTCCGCGATGGGTTGGCGCGGAATGCTCCAAGCATGCTTCGCCCATACCGGCTGCCAGGCCTGAACGGCCTCATCGGTGATCCGCTCCTCACCCGTCTCGATCGCATCGATGGCCAAGGACTTGATCATGATGAACACGCGCGAGGTCACACCGCCCGTCACTTTCAGGATTGTCCGAAGCGACGCAACCGTGAGGCCCGACCGCTGCTCAAGTGCCATCGCGGCAATCAGCGTTTGGATGAGCCGAGAGAACTCCACGTCGTCCTCCCAGAGCGGCAGGTAGTGTTCGTCCAGGCGACGGGCCAGTTGGTCGTCACCGCGGACGGCCTCGAGCGCTTCGTTGACACCGAAAACGACAAGCGAGGCACAGAGATCGTTGGCCAAGAACCGCAGCATGTTCAGGAACCGGCGTTGCTCCCGGTAACTACCGGCAAGCAGATTGTGCACCTCGTCGATCATCAGCATCTTCAGGTCCATATCCCGAAGATGACTGAGCGCGCGGACCTCAAGTTCGGACACGGTATGCCGCCCCCACATCGGCGCCCCGATCGTCGAAAGGATGTGCTGGTAGAAGCGTCGCTCGTCCGGCGCTGGCGGCGCCTGAACCAGCAGGATGGGGGTCTTCGTGATGCCCAGTTCTGCGTTGTACTGCGTCGGATACTTGCTGGCCATGCGCTTGGCGATCATCGTCTTGCCAATACCGGAACTGCCATAGACCATCAGGCCAGGCATCCGGCTCTGCTGCGGCATTTCCATCAGGGACGTCAATCGGTTGAGAACAATCGTGGCACGGTCGAATGCGATCCAATGATCGCTGCGGATGCGGTCAATTCTTTCTTCTGGGGTCATCAAACTCTTCAATCGGATAAGTGGGGAGGTCTGGGTTACCAGTGTCGATGGCGAACATTTCTCGGGACGGATCGCGGCGCGGCTGGTGCTTGGGAAGCCGCGTCTCGCGTTCGCTCTCCAGACGGGCGGTCCTTGTCTTCTGACGCGCCGCCTCGGCCAGTCGTCTCTGCGCGTCGATCACCTGGAACAAGGCCTTCTCGTTGATCCGACCGCCATGCCTGTCTTGCCATTCCTTCCGCGCCCGACGACTTTCCCAAAGCGATATCCGAGGGTGGCTCAGATCCCGATACCGAGCCGGGATCATGCGGCCATCATTGACGAGAACCCAGACCTGCGACAGGTCCCGCGGGTCGTACTTCACCTGCACCTTGCCGCTGCCCCGTCCGACCAACGACGCGAAGGCATCACTCCAGTAGTGCACCCCAAAGAGAGTGATCCCAGTGCGCCCGAGCTGGCGCAACTCAAAAGGCAGGAAGCTTGTCCGGAAGGCTTCGACATCGACAACCTGCCGCCCCGCAGTGTCTCCGCCCAAGTCAGCCCAAGCGGCCAGCGGCGTTCGCCCGAGGGCTTCGTGGCGGGTATTGTGGTAGCGGCAAATCTCCAGATGAAGCCAGTCCTCGAACTCGGCCAGGGTCAGAGCCGCATGTTTCTCGCTGTCATAATCGCCCTTCTCGGCAGCGGAGGATTGCGTGGTCCCGGGCAAAACATGAACAGCCCCCATGGCCGTTCCGATCAAACGTTCGATATGACCTCCGAAGTGCGTTGCACCAGGCGGGCGGTACTCGACGGCAATGCCCCAATCTTCGCAGGCCGATGAGAAGGCGTCGCTGTGGAACTCCTGCGCGTTATCGACATGGATCGCCTTCGGGATGCCGGATGTCGGCCAGACCAATTCTTCCAGCTTCCCTGGGACGTGGATCGATTTCCGACGCACACAATGATCGAGGCAGAGCGCGATCGAAAGAACTGATGGTGCATCAAAGCTGACGAAGACCCCGAGAACGATCCGGGTTGCAACATCGATGGCTACCGTCAAATATGGGCGCGCAAGCGGTCGCCGATCCACGTGATCGACCAAAATGATGTCGGCCAAGGTGTGATCGATCTGAACAATTTCCAGTGGCGTTCCAACCGCAAGCCGGCCCGGACGTGCCGCAAAAGTCTTGTTCGCCTCCTTGGCACCACGGCGCTTTCTAACAATCTCTTTCTCGTCCATTGCATCGAGCCGAGCTTTCAGCGTTTTTCGTGCCGGTGGCTGGAAGCCCTTTGCCTCGCATTCCGAACGGATCTCACGCCAAATTCGCAGAAAGCTGGAGCGTTCGCGGACCAGATAATAGCGCCGTAGGCGTTCATCGATGAGGTCTTCGACTTCTCGCGCGATCCGTTTCGACCCCGGTTTCGGCCCCCGGCGACTGAGTTCCAGTGCTGCGGCCCGCCCATCGTTCTCGCGCAAACGGCGGTAAAGCGACCAGGTGTGGCTCTTCGCCAAACCTAGTTCCCAAGCAGCATCTCCGATTGCCGCACTGATCGGCTCACCCTTCTTCTCAAGTTCCAGGATCGGACGGAGGACTGCTGCTCGATGTTTTGCAAGACGCTCGCTGACCACGCCAATCCCTGCCCTATTCCTGTCAGCACTTATCCACAGAACTGACCGTATGCTAATAAAGGGTACAGTATGGCAATTAACGGTACAATATGAAAATTAAGGGTACATCGTGCCGCTGAAAACAAACGATAATTTTAAAGGCAATTCTGATTAATGAGGGTACAGTGACACCGTCCGCCAACGTGGCTCAAATGTCGATCTGCTCGGCGATGCTCAGAGCGTCTTCCAGCTCAACGCCAAGGTAGCGCACAGTGCTGTCCACTTTGGTGTGACCAAGGAGCAGCTGAACTGCGCGAAGATTGCCAGTCTTTCGGTAAATTTCGGCCGCTTTCGTCCGACGAAGCGAATGGGTGCCATACCCGCTCGGTTCTAAACCAATCGCGGTCACCCAGTCGCGGACGAGCCGACCGTACTGGCGCGTCGAGATGTGTGGGCGGTCATGGAACCGACTCGGGAACATGTACCGGCACGCAAACATCTCGGGCGACTTGACCCAAGCCAGGACAGTTTGGCGCGTGTTTTCCGTCAGTTCGAATTGAACGGGCCGCTTGGTTTTGCTCTGGATCACAGAGACTCGCTCCCGCACGCGGTCATCTTTGACCAGATCAGCAACCGCCAGTTTCACCAGATCGCATCCTCGCAGTTTGCTGTCGATGGCCACGTTGAAAAGCGCAAGATCGCGCAGGTTGCCCGACAGTTCGAGCCGCGCGCGGATCGCCCAGACCTGTTTCGGCAACAGTGGTCGTTTCTGGCCGATGATCCGGCCCTTGTTCCAGGGTCTTCGTTTCGGGGTGACAGCGGGAAGTTGGACTCTTGGCATATTACGCCCTCCAATCCTCCCGCCAAACCCAGACATCAGCACCGCGCTGACACCTAAATTTTACAGGCAGTTTGAATGGCCGTTGTCAGGTCGCCTGTTTTTTGGGACACGCCGCAGACGCATTCGGCAGCAAAGAGCGCATTTTGACCAATGCTGCGTCGGGCGCGAACTGGTACAATCCGTGTCAGACAGACATTGCAGCGGCCAAACTTGGCCGATGCCAACGACCTGATTTGAGAGCGGCCGGTCTGGCTGTAGTCGTTCCGTAGATTATGAAAATCATTTAAGCTGAGCTAACAAAGTCTGTAAATTTAGATAAAAGACCGGTGAAGTGTGCTCTGCTATCAATTCCTCCGACGCCCAACTGGGCAAAGGGAGGAAATCATGGAAACAGTCCGTCGACATTCTGAATCCAACGTCTCGCTCGAGCGACGCGCGTGGAACATCCGGCGCAAAGCGCTCTTGATGGGCGAGGTTCAGGGACAAGGCTATATCGGCCAGGCTCTCGGCGTGGCGGACGTACTTGCCGCGTCGTATTTCCATGCACTCGAATACCGGCCAGAAGACCCTGAATGGGAAGGTCGGGATCGCTTTTACCTCTCTATCGGTCACTATGCCATCGCGCTTTATTCGGTGTTGATGGAGGCAGGAATCTTGCCGGAGGACGAGCTTGAAACCTATGGTATGGACGATAGCCGGATGCCCATGTCTGGCATGGCGTCCTACACGCCCGGTATGGAAATTACCGGTGGATCGTTGGGTCACGGTCTGGGCATCGCTGTCGGCGCGGCTCTTGGCCTAAAGCGCAAGGAAAGCCCCGCCTTCGTCTACAACCTCATGTCGGACGGCGAACTGGGTGAAGGATCGACCTGGGAAGCGGTCATGTCTGCCGTTCAGTGGAAGCTCGACAACCTGATTTGTCTGGTCGATTTCAACAATCAGCAGGCTGACGGGCCGACGCGCGCGGCGCTGGCGCAAGGGGATGAAGAGAAAAAATGGGCCGCCTTCGGCTGGCACGCGCAGCGGGTGGATGGAAACGATCTTGATGCCGTCGTGACCGCATTCGATGAGGCACGCAACACCGACCATGCCGGACCGCGTGTCATCATTTTCGACACACGCATGTGCAAGGGCGTAGATTTCCTGGAAAGCCGCGAAATCACCCACTTCGTGCGCGTGGAAGCCGACGAATGGTCCAAAGCCCTGGCCAAGCTGGAAGAAGGAAAGCCGCAATGACCCTCGCCTCGATGAAGCGCAAATACGAGCCGCGCACGGTCCGGCTGGGCCCGGACGGTCAGAAGGTTGCAACGACCGCGATGATCGCCTCCTTGGCGGCAGAGGGCTATGACACGGTGGCGGCGCCTTTCGGCCTTGCCCTGGTCGAGGCCGCCCGGAAAGACGACAAGATTGTCGGTCTGTCCGCCGATCTCGCCAAATACACAGATCTGCATATCTTCGCCAAAGCGATGCCGGACCGGTTCTACCAAATGGGTATGGCGGAACAGTTGTTGATGTCGGCCGCCGCCGGGCTGGCACGGGAAGGTTTTAATCCCTTTGCCACGACTTATGCTGTCTTCGCCTCGCGGCGCGCTTATGACTTCATTGCAATGGCGATTGCCGAAGAAAACCTGCCGGTCAAGATCATTTGCGCCCTTCCAGGACTCACCACTGGCTACGGTCCCAGCCACCAGGCGACAGAGGACCTGGCGATTTTTCGGGGCCTGCCGAACATGACGATCATTGACCCGTGTGATGCTGACGATATCGCAGGCATGGTGCCGCAGATTGCTGCGCATAACGGTCCAGTTTATTCGCGACTGCCACGGGGCAAGGTTCCGAGCGTTCTGACTCGCCACAAACCAGACTACAAGTTCGAGCTGGGCAAAGCGCAGATCATACGCGACGGGAAGGATGCCTTAATCATCTCGACAGGTTTCATGACCATGCGTGCGCTGGACGCCGCCGTCCAACTTGAGGCGGATGGGGTAGAGGCTGCCGTGCTGCATGTCCCGACGATTAAGCCGCTGGATACCCAGACAATCCTTGCGGAAGCGCAGAAGGGCGGTCGTCTGGTCGTTACGGCCGAAAACCACACCGTTGTTGGCGGGCTTGGTGAGGCGGTTGCGCGGACCCTGCTGACGAACGGAGTAACCCCGACGTTCCGAATGATTGGTCTTCCAGACGAGTTCCTTGAAGCGGGCGCTTTGCCGACTTTGCACGAGATGTACGGCATGACAGTCAGCCAGATCGCGGCGAAGATCAAAGATTGGCTATGACGAATTAGGGTTTAGTCAGTCCAACACAATTTAAGGGAGGAGAGAGGCTATGGGGCTTCTGAAGAACAAGTACGCCATTGTGACCGGCGCGGCCTCGGCCCGAGGTCTCGGCAAGGCGACAGCGCAAATGTTCGCCGAACACGGCGCAACAATTGCCATTCTTGATCTCGACGCTGACGCGGCAAAGGCCGCAGCGGCGGACCTCGGTAAGGGTCATGTCGGTCTCGCCTGTAACGTCACTGACAAAGATGCCTGCAATGCGGCAATCCAGACGCTGATGGACAGCTGGGGCCGGATTGACATTCTGGTCAACAACGCCGGGATCACCCAGCCACTCAAGATCATGGAGATCGAGCCGCAGAACTATGACGCGGTGACAGACGTGAACCTGCGCGGCACGCTTTATGTGAGCCAGGCCGTCATCCCCGGGATGATAGCGCAGAAATCCGGCTCCATCGTCAACCTGTCGTCCGTCTCTGCGCAGCGCGGCGGCGGTATTTTTGGCGGGCCGCATTATTCCGCAGCCAAAGCCGGTGTCCTTGGTCTGACCAAGGCAATGGCGCGTGAGCTGGCCCCCGACAACGTGCGCGTGAATGCCATCTGTCCCGGCTTCATCGCCACTGACATCACAGCAGGTAAGCTGACCGCTGATCAGCAACAGATGGTGCTGGACGGCATTCCCATGGGCCGAGCCGGAGCGGCGTCAGACGTCGCCGGCTGCGCCTTGTTTCTTGCGTCCGACCTTTCCGCCTACTGCACAGGCACTGAGGTCGACGTCAACGGAGGCTCTTTGATCCACTGATCCCCGAGCTAAAAGCCGGCGTCATGAGGAATGGCGCCAAAACCTGAAGTCTTCTCAAAGGGAGGAACCTACAATGAAGACAACACTAATGGCCGTTCTGGCCACCACGACCATAATCGCGGGCACCGCACAAGCGGACGAGATCATCTTCGCCCACGGCTCCAACCCAGGCAATCCGCGCTATGTCGCAGCAGAGAAGTTCGCCGAACTTTTCACCGCGTGCACGGGCGGCGAGCACACCGTGAACGTGGCAGCCTCTGCTACGATGGGTGACGACTCCGAGATGCTAACCTCTGCCACGGCAGGTGTCATCAACATCACTGCGAATAGCCAAGGCGCAATGAGCCAGATCGTACCTGAAGTGGGCCTCTTGGGGTTGCCCTTCCTGTTCAAGGATCTGCCGACCGCTTGGGCCGTGCTTGACGGGGAGGTCGGTGATATGATCGACGCACGCGCCAACAACGCAGGCCTCAAGGTTTTGGGTTTCTGGGACAACGGCATCCGGAACGTCACTCATACTGAGAAGGGCGTTCCAACCCCTGCTGATCTGTCGGGCATGCAGATCCGCACCCCCCCCGATCAGATGACGGTCGACATCTTCGAGGCTCTGGGTGCATCTCCAGCTCCTCTGGCATGGTCAGAACTGCCGACCGCGCTGCAATCCGGCGTCTTTGACGGGCAGGAAAACCCGCTTGTGAACATCTACTCGGCCAACCTGCACGAAATTACCCCCTACGTCACGCTGACCGGCCACAAGTACGAATCCACGCCGGTCGTCGCGGGTCTGGCTTGGTGGTCGGGCCTTGACGAGGCGACGCAAACCTGTGTCACCGACGCCGTGGCCGAAGCTGGCGAGCTTCAACGAAATCTGGTACTGGCCTCTGACGAGGAGCTTCGGCCGACGATGGAAGCCGAAGGCGCGATCTTCGCCGAAGCCGACAAGGCGGCATATCAAGAAGCAACGCAGTCCGTCTACGACCAGTACGCGGAGCAGTACCCTGAGCTCGTTGCGGCACTACGCGAAGCGGCGGGCCTGTGATGTCCGCCGGGGACCGCAAGTCCCCGGAGAATGGCGGGAAGGGGCAGAACAGCCCCTTCCTCAGCCTGGCTCGCGGGGCTACTAACGTACTGGACTGGAGCGGCCGGATCATCGTGGCAGCCTGTCTCGCGTCAATGTTCGTAGCACTTCTCGTCAATGTGATCCTACGCTACGCTCTTGGCTCCGGCATCCCATGGGCTTCTGAAATACATGCGATCCTGCTGCCTTGGTTGGTGGCTGGTGGGCTCGTGATTGCTTCAGCGCGCGGGCGCAATATTGCGATCACGCTGCTTTCTGATCTGCTGAAAGGCCGGGCGCTTCTCGGGCTCAATCTGATCATCCAAGCGATTATCCTGATCATTGCCATCAGTGTTCTCTGGAGTAGCCAGCCAATCCTGAAGGCCTCGCAGTTCCAGACCCTGTCGACCCTCGGCATAAAGCAGGTGTGGGGGTATTCGAGTCTTGTCTACGCTTTCGCGGCCATGGCGCTCATTGCCGCGCTTAACCTCTTTAGGGCGCTGTCCGGCGAAGATGTTGCCAATCACGATCCCCAACACGCAAGCCTGAGCTGAAAGGAGACCATCATGACCGCTCCCCTCGTCTGGATTTTCTTCATTCTGCTGGCAATTTCGGTCCCTGTCGCCCATGCCATGCTGGGCGGGGTCGCTGCTGCGCTCTGGCTCGACGGCAAGCCGATGGCGGTGATCGCACAGCGACTCTATACGCCGACACAAAGCTTCCCGATGCTGGCGATCCCGTTTTTTATCCTCGCTGGCAACCTGATGATGTCGGGCAAGTTCGGCGTCTATCTCGTCAATATCGCACGACTGATTGTCGGCAATTTCAAAGGGGGTCTGGGCCAGGTCTCGATCATCGGTTCGGTGATGTTCGGCGGCGTCTCTGGCTCGGCGGTGGCCGATGCCTCCGCGCTTGGTAATGCGCTGATCCCGGTGCAGAAGAAAGAAGGTTATCCGGCCGGGTTTTCGGCCGCGATCAACTCGGCCTCGTCAACCGTGTCGGTCCTGATCCCGCCGTCTATTCCGCTGATCCTGTTTGGCCTCGTGTCCAATGTCTCAATCGTTGACCTGTTCATCGCCGGTATCCTGCCGGGTGTCATGCTCGGCGTTGGTATGTTCGCGGCAGTCGCCGTGGTGTCGGGAATAAAGAACCTGCCGCGCTCGCCGCTCGAAGGCGGATTCCGGGCGTTTAAGTCGCAGATTTTCGCAGCGATCCCCGCGCTGCTTATGCCTATCTTCGTGATCGGCACCCTGCGCTTCGGCGTCGCCACGCCGACCGAGGTCAGCGTCATGGCGGTGGCCTACGCACTTCTGGTGTCCGGTCTTGTCTATCGCGACCTCACATGGCGCGGAATCTGGCAGGCTTCGGTCGACACCGGGCTGATGACCGGCGCAGTCATGATCATCATCATGGCATCCTCGACGATCCAGTGGGTTCTGACAGCCGAGCGAGTCCCACAGGAGCTTGCTGAATGGGTACAACTGACCTTCTCAGAACCCTGGATGGTTATCCTTGCCTTGAATGTGGTGATGCTGATCGTTGGCGCGTTTCTCGATCTGCCTGCCGCAGTTCTTCTTCTCGGCCCACTATTCGTCACGATCGGCAATGCGATCGGTCTGGACCTTGTGCAGCTTGGTCTGATGATGGTCGTCAACTTGGCGATCGGTCTTTACACCCCGCCTGTTGGCACGACTTTGTTCATATCCTCGGCGATCTCGGGTGCGAGTATTGGCCAGACCGTGAAGTGGTTGCTGCCGTTCTACGGTGTGGCAATCGTGGTCCTTTTGCTCATCTCTTACGTACCCGCCTTGACGATTTACTAAATACCCCAAGGTTTCACATCGATCAGTTCCGGCCCGGATTCGGGCCGAAAGCTGCACCCCAAGCCGGTCAGAAACTTGCGCGCGCCGGCTTCGTGCTCGTCTGCACTGGACTGAAGCCAGCTCGCAAATCGGCTCACGATACGGCGGTTGAAGTGGCGTGGCGGACAAACGAACCAATAGGCCGGGAAATCTATAACGTCGAAATTCGTCGAGAACGGTACAAGCTCACCGCGCTGTAATTCCGGCAGGCAGAGCGTCACGCTGTCAAGCGCAAGCCCGCCGCCCTGCTTTGCCAGTTCAATCGACATCGAGGATCGGTCGAAGCGAAAAGGATATGTCAGGCCCTCGATCTCGATCTTGTTCGAAGCAAGCCATAGATCCCAACGATACAGCATCTTCACGCTGTCGATCAGGCGCGCCGCCTTGATCTGTTCGCGCGGATCGTCGGAGTGTTCCTGCAACGAAGCAAGGTAATCCGGACTGCACAGCGGAAGCACAAGATCATGTATGACGTTGTTGACTGTCAGGCCCGTCCAACCGCCCAAACCGTAGCGCAGGTCAAAATCGACCGCCTCGGTATCGAATGCGGTGAAGTCGGGCGTTGCGTCAATGCGGATGTTCCAGTCGGGATTTTCTGTCGCAAAATTTGCGATTTTTGGACCAAGCCAACGAACGCCGAAGCTGGGGCTGACCCGAAGGGTCAGATTGCGTGTATCCCGCTGGCGCGAGATCGCGCCTCGGGCGTTTCGGATGGCACTGAAGGCCTGGGTCGTGGTTTGAAACAGACGATCTCCGTCCAGTGTCAGAATAAGCCGTCGCTTTTCGCGGCGAAAAAGTTTGACGCCAAATTGCTCTTCTAGGATTCGTAGTTGCTGGCTTACGGCCGATGGCGACACGCCGAGTTCCTGCGCGGCCTTCGTAACCGTCCCGAGCCGCGCCACGGATTCGAAGTATTCGGTTGCTCTGATGTTTATGTCACGCATTTGACGCCGGACCCTGAGGACTTAGAGAGTAGAGTCTATTAAGATGGGCTGAAATTGTCGAGTAGCACTCCTAACAAACGAAGGGGCGGCCAATACGTTGGGATCTCGTGGAGCGCTGCCCGACCTACATCTAATGCAGTCGCGATGCTCATCGACCGGCCGTTGTCGCGCATGCAGTGAATTCACCCTTTGTTCGCAACCTGTGAGTTGCCGCCTCAATCTTTGCTGCGCCTTGCACCAATGGCCGGTTTTCCCGCCGCCTTGCAGCGCCATGAGCAAAGCTGATGCAGCGATTTTCTTGCTGCGAGCGCGCGCAGCGAGAAATAGCAATGACCGCCTCGGGCTCGAATTGTGAATCCGCTACGGCTTGCTCCAACGTCCGCTGTTGTTCGCGACAACAGCCTCTAGTACCCTAACAATTCCTCGATAAGCTCTTCCCGCATATCCAGCGTCTGCTCCCAAGCCTTCGGCACATCCGCCTCTCGCTCGAGCGCCTCTGGCGCAGGCTGCTGTTCCATCTCAACCCCTTCACCCATCACCCGCATCCCCCGCGCCTCGCGCCGTTCCGCACGATCTCGCGCCGGCGGATGGCCCCCGGTTTCATTTGCCCCCTGCGCTCTGTTCTCGTCACTCCCAACACCCCATGGCCCAACACCTTCCACACTTGGCGGATAAGGAAACGGCTTGTCCTTCTGTTTGGCGTCCATCGCCTTAAAAAGCGGATCATCGTAGTACTTGATGCGCTGCGCTTTGATCGGATGCTGCGGCGACGCCAAGATTATTACCTCGTCGGGATCCATCAGCCGCGCCTCTGTCTCCGATAGCAGCGGCCGCTCCTCCAATCGGGCAGATGTCGACGTCGCACCAAGTATCCCTTTGTTCCGCCCGTACATCCGCGTCACCGCTTCCCGTGTCGTGCTGCCCACAGCCACCGAAACCTCCTTTACCGTGCGCTGATCCCGCGGCGTAATGTAAAGCTTCAGCCCTGCACCGTTCTCCAAACTTTCACGGCCCTCGGACCCATAGATGCGATCCAACGATGCCAGCGACTGCGCGATCATCGCTACCCTGCCCCCATAGCTCGCCAGCGAATGGATCGCGCGTTCCAAATACGGCATTGCGCCCATCTGCTGGAATTCATCAATCATCATCATGACTGGCCACGGCTCATCTTGTTCTGGCTCTTTGAGACGGATCGATGCAATCAAGTCCGCGAACATCAGCCGCAATAGTGGTGCCAGCGTCGCGATGTGGTCTTCTGAAACCGCGATGTAGAGTGACTGCGGTGTTTTGCGGAACGTCGCGAAATCGAAATCGCTGACTTGAGTGGCTGAGCGGACCGCCGGATTGTCCCACTGTTTCAAGCCCGCCGTCATCAGCGCCTGAATATTTGAGGTCAGCAACCGCGATGACGCGCTGGCCGCGTTGGTCCAAAGTTCGCGCAGAATAGCTTCCTCCGCCTCATCGGCATAAGTCTTGTATTGGGCGTTCTTGTACTCACCACCCGCAACGATCTTGTTCACCTCGCCAAGGTTTGCTGTGCCGCGCTGGATCGCCAGCAGACAGGCTGCCACAAAGATCGACTTGCCTGCCTCTGAAAACGTATCCAGCGTCTTGTTGTCCTTATCGAGGAACAGATCAGCCAAGATGCTGACTTCCGTAAACCGCTGCGCAAAGGTTGGCGCTTTGGCGATGCGCGACAGCGGGTTGTAACGGTGCGTGGCATTGGACCAATCAAACGGGCTGAAGCGATAAACCTCATCGCCATTGAGTGCACGCAAGCGGGATGTTTTCTCGAAGTTCTCGCCTTTGACATCGAGGACCACCACAGATCCTGCGAAGGCCATCAGGTTTGGGATCACGAAGCCCACACCTTTACCCGCCCGCGTTGGCGCCACCATCATCACATGCGGGATTGCCGCAGAAGAAATAAATCCGCCCTTTGACTTTGGCAGTCCGAGCTTGCCGCAAACAAACCCCTTCCCCGGCTTATGCAGCATGTCGTTTTTCATAAGCTCTGGTTTGGTCTGCCAATGGGCCGAACCGTAGTCATCCCGTTCTTTCTTCCAGGTCCAAGCAAGTGCAAGGCCACCGAGCCCGATGGATCCAAAGCCAACTGCACCGTAAGCCACCTTGAAGGCTTCAGGGTGTGCCGCGCGCAATCCAGGACTGGCGTTCCACACAGCCAGCATGTCGAAATTGCCAAACCCCGTTCGCAGCGCCAATGCCAAATAGAAGCTTGCGACAATGGTCCCGAGGATCGCACCGCAGATTGCGCCAAAGGGCAGTGCGGCCCAAAGAGGAAATGCTTTGTTCATGTGTTCATCCTCGCTCTAGAATTCCATCTCGTCGTCGAGACCACGATCACGCCCAAGGTCTTTGCCTAAGGTCTGCGCCTCTTGCTGCCCTTTGAGCTGCGCCACTTCGGTTGCCTTGTCCTGCTGCAGACTGGATGCACGATCAGTGAAGACCTGGTCGCCGGTTTCTTCAAAGGTCATTTCTAGGAATTCTTGTGTGACGGTGATCTGATCGATCTTGCCCGGCAGCACGTCGTTGAGGACTTCGTAGTTCCCGCGCCGCAGCTCGCCGAGGCCTTCCTCGCCCAGCTCTTTGAACAGCTCAGCCTGCAGAGTGCGCTCAACAGTTTCTTCCTGAACTTCTGACAACTGCCCATCGCGCAACATATCCGCCAGATCCTGCAGATAGGTATTGGGGCTGCGATCATCCTCATCGATCAAGGGCAGATCTGCCGCCTCTTCCTCTGCAAGGCTCAACCCGATTGCGACACCGAGTTCTTTGGCCCGCTCGGTCAGGGCTTCCATCACCCCATCGACACGTTCCAACGCCCCATCGAGTTGCTCATCATTCGCACTCTCGACCGTCAGTCCATCTTTGCTGAGGACGGCATTCATGTCCCGCTCAACCCAGTCTTGCGCCATGCCGTAATTCTTCGTGCCGCCAGCTGTAATCCGCGCCACCAACTCATTGCTATCCATGCCCGCCTCATCGGCTTGCGCTAGGACATCTTTCAAAGCGTCGTCATTGCCAGACTGCAGCGCTGCGGTCAGCACCTCGTTTCCAGCACCGGGCGGATAGGGCTCTTCAAGCTGCTTGCCAAACCGCGCGCGCAGTTCTGGATCGGGCACCATCTGTGACAAGTCCGCAATGACGGGAGCGGCCTTGGCTTCAAACGCGGCGCGCTCGGTTACATCAAGCTCTTCGGCTTTCAGCCGCAACGCTTCGATCGTGCGCTCGGAATAGTCGATGGCATCACCAACGGTTTTGATGTCTTTCATATCGATCTCTCCTTCGGTGAATGTCCAAGGGGTGCCAGTGCCCAGATTGGCGGCCATACCGCGCACGGCGCGGGCCAGATGGCGCTGGTCCATGCGGTCCAGCAGCTCGGCAAACTCTGTGTAGTCTTTGGCAAAGCCCACGACCTGCGCTTGTGCGACGGCGGATTCCTCGGCCGTCATGATGATCTCGCGCGGCAAGCGCGCTTCTTCTTTGGCGCGGTAGATTTCAGCAAGACCCGCTGGCTTCTCAAAGATACCCCGCTCGAGACGGGTCGTCGCGTCGAGTATGACGCCATAGCCTTCTGCGATCTCGGCCTGCTTTTCGCGCATTAGCTGCGGCGACATCACGCCCTCAGCCCAGCAAGAAAACCATGTGCCCTGATCGAGCCCACGGTTGTTCAGAATGATGTGCGCATGTTTGTGGGCGCGGTCGTCATGTACGGCGAGAACGTAATCCCACTGATCACCGTACTCACCGCTCTCGAAAAAATGCTCCGTCCAGTCCATCGCGATGTCGCGCACCTGATCGACGGTGACGTCTGTCGGGAACGACAGCAGCATGTGTGAGGTGAACCCGAGCTTGGTCGATCCGCGCCAGGTCTCCGACCAAGCCTCGATGATATCTGACTTCTGATCTTCAGACAGCACCGCGTCATCCGTCAGCGCATTGGTCATGGTCGAATAAGTGTAGACGGCCTTGTCATTGATATAGGCAAGCTGATTGCCAAGAGAGGCTTGTGTTTTGCACCCCCCTGCCCTGATCCGCTTGAACACAGCCGCCTGGCTCTGGCCACTGGCAGCCTTGGCGACGTTGCGCGCCGACATGGATCCGACGCGCCCAAAGCTGCGCCCTTGCCGCCGGCCCGCGATACGCGCATCAATCCGCGCCGCGGCTTTGCCCCGGATCCGCTCATCCTCCCAGAGCTTCCCCATGACGGAACTGTAAAGAGCGAGCGGATCAGCCATTGGAGATGTTCCGATCAATCACGATCGCGCCCGCTTGCAGCGCAGACCCGCCGTTCGGAACCAAAGCAGCCGATTCCCGCACCCCTTCGCGGCCACCCTCCCCTGCCACCAATCTCAGTCCCGATGCCACGCGCGCAGTCTCATCTGGATGCGCCCGCAGGGTGGCATCCCCTTCTTCCTTTAACGGCCAATCCTGCTTGCGTCGGACCTGCGCTGCATACTTCATCTGGCCGAGCTCACGGCTCATGCACTGCGCAAGATCAAGCAGGTCTACAAGCAATGCGCGGTCCTCAAGCGACACGGAAATCTTGCCGCGATGCACAGCCTTTGCGAGCGCCAAACCAGCATCACTGACGTCCTTGGCTTGTCGCCAACTGGCACAGAATTCAGCAACTAGATCGCGCGGCACATCAAGGAACCCACACCGTCCGCGCAGCACTGCATTGAGGGCTTGGGAGCGGTTGGCGAAACCACGTGTCTGCCACTCTGCATCAAAGGCTGCGAGCTCTGACGCTGAGGCGCGGAAACTGACCCGTTCAGAGGGATCACGCACCGCCAGTCCTTCGCCCTGCTCTTCCTTTGCAAGCCGCGTCACATGCCTGCGAGAGACGCCATAGGCTTCCGCCAATACCTTTGGGGTTTCACCTGCATGATAGCGCCGCGCCAGCTCAATGCGCTGCTCCAGCTTGAGGCGTTTTGGTCTTCCTGTCTTCATCACAAGTGCACCTCGCTACATTCAAAATCAAATATCCGGCGGCGCGTGCGAGGCAGCGCTTGCTTGCAAGCGCGTTCGCGCGTGTTGGTGGATTCTTTCTTGCGTGGCACGCTCTCAGACCCCTCGGACAAATGTCGCAGACAAGTGGCATATCCTGCCAACGTCTTCCTTCTCTCCTTCGCTTATACTTCAATATATCACATTGCACAATATGACGTTTTGCATGTCGTGTCTTTTTGATTGAATTGGGGTACACTCAAGACCGCTGCGCAGCGCGACATAGAACGCCGCCGTCCTCATCGATGCGCGGCAATCTGGTCGAATTAATCTGCTGAAATTTGCGCTCAAGCAGTACGCGACGACGAGCAGTCCGAGCGCCCGAGCCGGTCACGGATCGAGCGCTAGGAACACGAAAACGACCCGCGCGGGATGGCGCGGATCACACCATCCGAGGGCGGCACGATGCTTCAGAGTGACGGCGTCAGACCCCTGCGGATCCGAAGACCCGCAGGGGTGTCTGGGTCAGTGACCCAGTCCCAGAGTGCGCAGATCGTCGTAGCGGTTGCGGGCGATCAGCGCCTCGGTCTCGAGGCTGTCGAGTGTCTCGGGATGGGCGTCTTCATCAAAGGCGGCGAGGTAGGCTTCGAAGGCCATGTCGGCTTGCAGTTCGGCGAGGTCGATGGATTGTTCGAGTGTCATGGTGTGATCCTTTTCGTTGATCGTCGTTGGACGGATCGTGGAAAAGACCGGGGGCATGAGAGCGGGCAGCACCCGGCACGGGGCGGAATGAAATGGAGCACGCCGGGGGCAGGTTTGTTGTGAGCGATGCCCTTCAGCGATCAAGGCGCCAGCCGCCCAGAAACCTGCCCCCGGCGTTGCCGACCGCTCGACCCCGGGCTAGCGATCTGAAAGGCCAACAGGTCTACGGAAAGGCGCGCGGCGGTGGCCCTGGCGTGAGACGTCGTCCCCCGGAGGCATGGCGTTGATCTGCGGTTTACACCCTCGTGGCAAAGGGTGAGTTTGGCGCCCCTGGGAGCTTCGCCAAGATGACCCAGGCACGGGTTGCTCGACTGAGAGAAGGGGTGCGCTTGCCTCGCTCAGTGGGCTCCCAGTTCTCCCTACTGACTTTCGGATACGCCTCGGGTTGGCGCGATCCACGCTGTCACAGAACAAAAAGATCGGAGCCGTATCAGCAACCGATCCTGCCTGACGACCCGGCTCTGCCTCCGCGTCCGAAATATGCCGCGTTCTTTCGGACACCGATAGTGCGCCCGCCCAGAGCGAGTTCCCTGGAACGAGAAAGAGCCAGACCGCCGGAGCGGTCTGGCTGATGGCTTAGGCTGCGTCTTTGGGACCCCAGGGGATGACGGCCTGCAGGGACAGATCGTCCTGGTTCGCGGCCTTGCCGAGGTTGGCGTTGAAGCCGTGGTCGCGGATGGTCAGCGTGTAGTAGTCGGCGCCGGTCTCCTTGTTCTGCTTCTTCCAGATGCCGCCGCACTCGACCAGCTTGCCGCGCGGGGAGCGGCCGAGGACGCGGTGCGTGGGGGCCATAGGGTTGGCGCTTGCGACAGGTTCGACCGTGATGTCGAGGTCGAAGGTCAGGGTCGAGATGGAGCCGGTGCCCTTGGCGGTTTCGATGTCGGCGCTTGTGAATTTGATGCAGTTCGTGGTCATTGCTCTTCTCCTTGTTTGCGTTGCAACGATGGTCACCTTGCAGCTGGCCAAGGCCCGGCCACACCGAAGGCGAAGCGCAGCGGAGAGGGGCAGGCACCGGTCTTTTTGGTGCGCGCGGAATGACCCGCAGGGTCAGGGGAAAAAGATCGGTGACAACCTTTGTGGACGGGACGACAGCTGCGACCAGCATCTCATGCAACACAGACACCCGGAGAAGTGCGGTGGCCGCGAAGGAAACTGGGTGAACAGCCGAGCGAGATGCACGGGCGCGCGCCTTACTTACCCTTTTGCCCCGATCCGAACCCGGACGAGACAGCGCTTTGCCTGACCGTGTCTCATGTGCTGCGACGGCTGGTTCCCGTGGCAACGCGATGTGCGTTGTCTGGAGGAGCAGCAGGGAGACCGTCGAAGCCTCGATACCGTGCTCGGCTCACCCGGATTTCTAACGGACCCTCTACGGCACCCCGATAACTTGCGATCCGCGCATCACGACCATCAACGGCCTGATACCAGCCGCGGCCAATTCAATCTGGCGGTCGTCGAACACAGCTAGCGACCCATGATGACGGGGCGACATAGCATGTCCGGCAAAGCGACGAACAACACTGGCCGAGATGCGAAGTACGAGATCACCGATGGCAGACTGACAGCGGCCAGCGCTGGCATCAAAGGCACGCCGCATACTTGAAAAACCTCTTCGCCCATCATATCGCGATCTCTGCCACTCCGGCTGCCGTGAGGAGTTGGTAGAGCTCAGCGACGTTGTTTCGTTGGCCGCGTTGTTGGCAAAAAGCGAATATAGCGCGCTGCTTCGCACGGGAGAGGGCGACAAAAAAAGCGGCAACGCCTTCGGGGTCGCCGGGGGTATGGGCCCACCAGGCTCGGTCGTCGAGGCCCAAGAAAACTATCGTGTCGAATTCGAGCCCCTTGCTCTTGTGGACAGTCATCATCGGGATCTGATTGACCCCCTCAAACGCGTCCAAGCATGCAGTCCAATTCGGCGCGCCGTCGACAGATGCCAAAAAATGAATGCAAAAAGCTTCAAGTATGATCTTGAGCAGATCGCCAACGCCATACTCGGGATACGCGCGAGAGATCGCATCGAGGTCCAAGTAGTCGAATATCCGTCTGATGAAGTCGAGAGCGCTTTGCTTCGACGGAGCAGTTGCCGCCATGTCGGTGCGCAAAGTAGCGAGAAATGCGGTGAGTTCAGCCTCGACTCTGGTTGCGCGTGCGTCTTCATGGTTTCCAACGGCGCGTAGTGCCAAAACAGATGTCGCGACCTGCTGCCAAGCAGCCGGTGCACGGCGGGTCGTGCCAAGCCGAAGGACAGCGATCGCCAGGCGGGACAACTCGTCGGAAAGCAAATCCTGAAGAGAGGTTTTCCCAAGTGCATGGCTCTCGTTGCGGATTTGCAGACCATGAGCCGCAAAAGCTCCCGCGACTTCTTGCTCGTATTCATCGGATTTCTGCTTCACGAGGAGTGCGTAGTCGCGCGGCGCGCGGCCGCGTGAGACCATATCGTTGGCGATCCATTGAGCCAGGTGAGCAGCTTCCGCCTCCTTGGTCTCGCTTGTCCAAACCTGGGCCACGTCGCCATCGACTTGGCATACAGTTTGAGCGACCGTTGGTGCGGCATCCGGATCCAGCGCGCGCGCGACAACGTGCTGGATAGCGACCAAGTCGGGCGAGGAACGGAAGTTGAAGAGGAGGGGAAAGCGTGCGCCTCCGAAATCGGTCTGCAACCGCTGAAAAGCGTCATGGCGTGCGCCAGCGAAGACCATGATCCGCTGCTTGTCGTCACCGACGCCGGTGACGACAGTCTGTCCACCATGGAAGGCAGACAACAGAAAGTCGTATTGCGCGTAGGTGGTGTCTTGGAATTCATCGACAAACACGAAGGGATATGTGGCGACAAGCGCCCGACGGATGTGGGGATTGGCACGGAGCAGCAGCTCCGCGAGCCGATTGATGCCAACGAATGTGAGCGAAGAGGTTTGCCCAGGCCGTAATTGCGCTGCCCACCAGCGGGCGACGGCGAATTCAGCGGCATTTTTAGGCGCGATGGGCCCCATTGGCAGGCGATAACTACCGACGACCTTGGGTTCAAAGTTGCTTGGGCCATAGCCAGCGATTTCCGAATGCCATTCTGGCGGTGCATGGAGTCGGGCGGCGGTGAGGAACCCCTCAATCGCCTTGTGCTTTGGAAAGGCGACTTCATAAGGCCGGGTCGGGCGCCAGTCCGCCGGGATAGCGTTTAGAAAGCGATCCACCAGACTCTTGGTGAAAGCATCAAAAGTGACCGACACGAACCGGTTGGCAAACTCTGGAGGGCACCTTTGGCGGACACGCGCCGCGAGATTGTTAGCCGCATCGGTTTTGAAGGAAATCGCCAGCACGCGATGCGGTGCGCGGCAGAGGCCCGTCTCAAGCAGATAGTCGGCGCGTTGTGCCAGAAATTCGGTCTTGCCAGCGCCAGGACCAGCGACGACGCAAGCCGAGCCTTCGTGACGCAAGGCATTCCATGCCTCTGGTTCGAGATCATCAATGCCACTGGGGCGCCAGTCTTCTGGTCGAATAAGGCGCATGTTCAGGCTGCGGGGGGAGGTGGCGGGGCAAGCCGAGCTGCAATCGAGGTAAGGAGCGCGCGCAACTCTTCAGGAGCGGCGGCCGCGAGAGCAGCTGGATCTTGTCCACTCAGAACCCGAACGTGGGTGCTCGGCTTGCCGCGGCCCAAGAACAAGTAGCGATACCAGCGCATCAAGACATCCTGGTCGGTAGCATAGAGATTAGGCAAACCGTCGTCGCCGAGCACCGCCGTGCGAGGCTCACCTGCAGGCGAAGGCCCATTGCGACCTGACTCAACTATTTGGTAGGCGAGCGGTAGGGCCTTCAGCATCGAATAATCGAGGTCGAGGGGCGTGCAGAAGAAGACGTTGAATTGGCGCAGCCAATTCATCCAGTTATTGATATTCTCAGTGTCCTCGACCGCCCACGCATCGAAAGCCGCGAGATTGGCATCTGGTCCCTTTGGGTCAAGATGCTTTCCAAAAATGTCCTGCGGTGCGACGTTATTTGCGAGCAACTGAGTACATGCAGTCTTGATACGTCCCCACCCACCACCAGCTCGGCCCCAATCAAGATCCAGCAGCGTCGCGTATGGAATGTCGAGGTCGGTCAGCAGTCGCCAGAGATGGTTCACATGGCGCCCGCCCAATGGAACAACCGAGACGAAGGAACGATCAATGTCGAGACCCATTGCATCGGCGAGGCGCGGGAGAACGACTTCTTCGGATGCTCCTTCCCCAAGCACGACGAAGCGCGCAAAATAAAGTTCGGGGTAGGTCCTGACCGCTTCACGAATGAACTTCGACGCCTCTTCCTCGCCAGTCGGCAGCTTAATCGGACGGATGTGAGCCGTGCGATCAAGAGGATCAAGGCGAAAATGTCGAACCTCGGTAGGGTCGACGCGGGCAAGGATGCTCGGAGAATGACTGGATACCACGGCCTGCGCCTGTGTCGATTTCGTCAGGTCTTTTACCTGACGAACGATGCGGGAGAGATAGAAGGGAGCAAGATTGTTTTCAGGCTCTTCAATCGCGATGAAGGTGAGCGCCGGCAGGGGAACGCCGCCAGCCTGAAACCCGGCGCCCTCAGGAGCTGCGGCGATACCGGCTTCCACATCCAGAGCCGCAGCGGTCATAGCAAGGTGAAAGAGTGACCTTTGTCCGTCGCTCAAGTCATCAAGAGCTCGCTCCCGTCCGGCCTCGTCCGGGCGGAAGACCACTTCAACCTTACGGATGAATTGCTCAAAGCGGAGATCAAGCGGGCGGAAGACCGGCGTAGTATCAGTTCCCGCAGTGTGCACTTCTTGCCACCGCCGAGTCACCGCGGCGGCAATGACATCAACGGCCGACTCTACCCCAAATGCGCCGTTCAAGGTTGCGCCGGTGTTCGTGAATGCGTCGCGTACGCCTTGCGACCAGTTAATAGCACGCCACAACCTTCCCCGCAAAAATGCCGTCACCTGCGATGCGCCGTCTCGCGTCGCCGGCACGTAAAGCATTTGGATCCGCGCCCTGTCGGTTGCCTTCAGATCAATGCAGTCAGCGTCAGTGAACGCGCCGAAAGTCCTGATCGCCCAATATTTCTGTTCAACTGCACCATCGAGCGTACCATCATCGGTCCATGTCGCTTCAAGTCGAAGGCGGCATTTTAACTTTCCGGCTTCATCAGCGGCCATCTGGTGAAAGAATTCCGGAATTGCCACGCCATCGCCGCCGTCAGCATCTAGCTCTGGGAAGGCAATAATTGCCTCGAGAACGAGGTTCCTCTGAGCCGGCACGACCAATTCGGAGGTAGGGATGTGAAAATCCTCACGCCGCAGTCGTCTTTGATCGTTCGTCACTCCAAAGAGGCGCTGCAAGGCCTGCATCATGGCAGTCTTTCCTGCGCCATTGATGCCGACAAAAGCAGTGAGACCAGGGCCCAGATCAACGCTTGTCTCAACTGGTCCGTAGCAACGAAAATTCGTTAGAGTCAGTCTTTCAATAAACACGTAGTTTAATCCTTCCCCTACGAGATTCCTTATCGCCGTTCCGATATGACTGCGAAATAAGATCGTGGCTTCATGACGTGAACTTTTAGCCCGACAATGTCCGCACGGTTTGTATCGGCATGAAAAGGCGCAAAGGCTGATCTGGCAAAGGAATAAACCCGAAGGACTCGTAGTATGCTTTTCGGCGTGCCACCGTTCCGGGGTTTCCGCAGTCGAACACATCGAGAAGGACAGCACAGGTCCCTATCTCGTCCGAGACGCGCCCAATTCGGCTGAGCGCATCAGCAAGCAGCGCGCTGCCCAAGCCCTTCCCCTGCATCGTTTGATCGACGCCTATCATAGAAATGAATGCGGCTGGCAGCATGCCATGCCTTGGCGCCTTCTTTGCCAATTCTTCCGGCATGTCTTCCGCGACGACGGCGTGCATGTTGATTCCGTAGAACCCAAGGGTGCTTCGATCTTCGTCGAGCACGACCCAGATCCGGACGACATCAGCCTTCGACCCCTTCTTTGCCGTCAGCTTCAAGTAATTGTCGATTTGAGGAACACCACAGGAAAAAGCCGTTCGATCCTGGCTCTTGGCATCGAACGGCTCGATTGTGAACTTCGTGTCTAAGGCGGCGTCAGTCGGCATTCGCGATCAGTGTCTCGCGCAATGCAAAAGCCTGCTTCAGCCGATTATTCGGCTTCGGAGGGTTCTCAAGAGCGCCAAAGAACGCGGCACGATCCGCCTCGCTCTCCAACGCCGTCAACTTGTGAGCTTCAATCGTCGTTTGCGCGGCCTTGTATGCAGCGCTCACAACAAAGGAACTCACCTCAACACCGCTTAAGGTTGCTGCGCGACTGATCGCATCCTTCACCGAAGGCTGTGTACGCGCTTCCAGCCGAGCGCTCTTGGGCTCGTCGACAGCGAAAGTGCTATCCTCAAACGCCAACATGGTTGCCTCCTTGATCCGAAACGACGTCAAGCGGTAAGACACCGCTCACATGCAGCTATGTACGGCATATCGTCGTACATGTCAAGTGTACGGCGAATTTCCGTACGCCAAGACAAGGCCTGGCTAACACGTTCGCTGGGCGAGAGGCAAACTCACTTTTCTCGAACGGTCGTAGCCGGATTCGCTTTGCCATGCTTTGCCGTCACGAAGCGCCCGGAAATTGCGCTCCGGTAGCTGCCGCCGGTAGAACCGCTCTTGCCGGGCGCTTCTTTTACCGTGGTGCGCGGATGTGACTTCCCATAAGCCTTTGTCACGTACTGCCCCGATTTCGCGCTGCGATAGCTCCCGCCGTTGCCTTTGCCTGCCATCTGAATTCTCCTTCTCAAGTCTGCCGTGTTATTGGGTCCCTCCGAGGCGGAGGGCTGGTTGGGTTCCAAACAAACCGAAGAACCTCCACTGGAGGCCTGCGGGTCTTCATTGCAAAATCCAGTAGCTCAGAACCGGAGGTGTTCTTCTGGTCAGATGACCGACAGCACTGGGCGTATTTCCCGAATGGATGTTCACATCCGCAAAACTCTTCGTCGCCGAGTTCGAGCAGTCTCTCAGCTGCAATCGGCACAGATTGCCGGCCGGGCCATTTTCCGTATTTCTCGAGGTAGAGATGCCGCACGGCCCAGAGGCTATATAGGTCGAGCAGTCCGGTCACCGAACCGCCGGGAAGCCATGTCTTGTCTCGTGGCTCGAATGCGCAAATCGAGCCATCGGGAAAATTCGTATGCCTCGGCCCGATCCAAGTCTTGCTGACAGCCGTGGTCCAAAAGCCCCAGGCTCGAACCGGCTTGCTGGTGGTGTAGGGAAGTTGAATGGCAAATGCGGCTCTTCTACCTAGGCCTTCGATCAGATCGCTCTCAGCGAAGAGCCACATCTGCCATTCTTGAGGAAACGCGAGGAGACCCGGGTACGCGTCCCGGCATTCCCCTATGCCTTCCGCATAGCGAGACCGTAGTCCTGACTGGACGAACGGTGCTCCGGAAGCGGGCGACCGGGATTGTCCGGTCGTCCCTTGCCCTCCGGCGGGCCGTTCCCACGGTCTGGTTGCGGATCGTGTCGATTGGTGCCGTGCATCGGCTTTCTCCTGGCCCGAAGGTTTCAAGACAATCGAGGAGTTGTCGGGCCGGATGACCCCCCGATTGAACACCGTCGGCAGAATGCCGGCGTCGAGGCCTAAGCCGATGGCTTTCAGGTCGTCCTCGATGCTCTTCCTCATTCCTACCGCCCCTTTCCAAAGCCTTCGGACCGAGGCCCGGACACTTGATGTTGTGCGACTCTGTGTTAAAAGCACACTATGGGAGGACTGCGCGCCGTGTCAAGGCGTGCAATTAGCACGGCATTAACTTATGAAAACAGACAAGCAGGCTTTGATCAAAGCGCTGAAGAAAAAGCGCGAATCTGAAGGGCTTAGCATCAGGGCTCTATCTGAGCGCGTCGGTATCAGCTTTTCCTCGCTGGCTCGGATTGAGCGCGGCGAGGGTGAACCGGACAACAATTCAACGATTCGGATTATCGAGTGGCTCGGTCCGGATGCCCAAGATGCTGGTCTAACCTTCGACAGTGTGGCGTTGGTTCACTTCCGCGCAGCGAAGAACGTCCAGTCAAAAACGGTACACTGCCTCTTACAGGCGGCACAACAACTCGTACGAAACAACAGCAACGCTTTCCCTGTCAGCGAGGACTTCGCCGAAACCGACTCTGAGTTGGCCGGGTCAGTCGCATTGTCCAAATCCGAAATGGAAGAAATGGCGAATGGACTGCGGGACGACTTGGAGGTTGCCTTAGATGCGCCACTCGACGCGCTGAACATTCGAATTGATGGCGTGGATGTTTACACCGTCTCCGATGTTCACGGCCTTGGTGCCGAGTGCGCTAAGTTCTTGCTCGGAGCAGGCGGTCGCGAATGGTCAGCCATGAGCGTTCCTCTCGACATTACAGAGGATAGGTGGGCAATCCTGCGGAACGACAGCCACACACCGGAACGTCAGAAAGTTACATATCTTGAAGAGTGTTGGCATATCCTCCTTGGTCACAAGCTAACCCGGATTGCAAAAGTCGCCGACGCGTTCGGTCGGACTTACGATAGTACTGAAGAGCACGATGCGTTCTACCTCGCTTCAGCAACCATGCTCCCGGAGGTCGAGGTGAGATCCCAGGTCACCGCGGGAAAGTCTGCCGCTGAGATTGCGGCATGGTTTGGCACCTCCCCTGAACTTGTCGAGTATCGCATCAAGCGTCTGGGGCTTTGGCGCATCTACAAGAACAAGGGTGTTGAACTAAGCGACTAGAGTTCAGCCAACTCTTCACCCGAAACAGCATCAATCGCTACTTGCTCATGTGGGATAATCCCGCATCCACCAACTGCTCCCGATCGGGAAGATCCCGAAGGCTCTCCAACCCGAAGGCAACAAGGAACTGCTCGGTGGTGACGAAGGTGTAGGGAGCGCCGCGCCGAGGCGACCTTGGCCCGGTCCCGATCAAGTCGCGCGCATGCAGCCGACCGATCAGGTCGCGGCTGATCTCCTTGCCGAAGATATCCTTCAGCCCATCGCGCGTAATCGGCTGGTGATAGGCGATGGCCGCCAAGACCGCGACGTCGACCTCACTCAGGTCCAGCAACTGGTCCCCGACATCCGCCGCGACCCGGATCGCGGGGGCATAGGTAGCACGCGTGCGGAATATCCAACCGCCAGCGACCTGGGCGATCTCGAAGGCCCGCCCTTCCAGATCGGCGGCGAGGTCCTCGACCAGAAGGTCGACCGAAGCCCCCTGCCCCACCACGCGGACCAGGTCCTCGCGCGGGACCGGCGAAGCCGAGGCAAAGAGCACCGCCTCGATCCGGCGCATCCATTCCCGCCAACGCAGCTCCGGCGGCAGGTCGGGTAGCTCGCGGTCCAGGTCTGGTTCAGAGCGATCCTTCACCATCCCTATACCCCGTAGAGCCGGAAAGTATCGCGCCCGGTCAGTTCGCGCACCGCGCCGAGGTCGACCAGCCGGTCGCAGAGCCGCCGCGCGGCGCGATCCGGCAAGGGCAGCACCGAGGGCGCGACTGCATCGCGGGTCAGGAACATCTCGACCGCGTCGCCCGCCCCCTTGGCGCGAAGCTTCGGCGCGACCGCCTTCAGGTGCGCAGCGCGGCGTGCGAGGTCGGCGGCCTGCCGCACGGCCTCGATCGCCGAAGAGATGAGCGCCCGATGACAGGCCAAGCGAAGGTCGACGCCCTGCTTGCGCAGGTCGGCGCGTTTCAGGGCTGCGGCCAGCAGTGGCGCGAGATGATCCCAGCCGAGTGCCTTAGCCAGGGTCGCATCCGCGAGGATCAGCGCAGCTTCGTCAGCACGTGGCGCCTCGCGCAAAACGGCTTCCAGCGCCATCGCGGCCCGGGTCACCGGCGCCCCTTTCCCGGCATCAAGCCACGCGGCAATCTGGCCCGGCTCGAGGGTCGGCAAGGCTCGACCCAGAGCCTTGATCGACACCGGCCGCTCCGCCGCACGCCGCCAGGCGAGGTAGGTTTCGCCCGCCGGTCCGGGCAGATCGCCGGGCCGCAACAGGTGCACCGCATCGCGCAACTCCCCTGCCCGCTCGGACCGTCCTAAGAACGCGACGCAAGCCTCGGCCGCACGCAGCGCGAGCCGGTCCCGCAACAAGGCTTGGGGCACTTCCTGGCATCCCAACACAAGATGCAGGTGGTTGAGCGTCGCGCCCGACAAAAACGCAACATCTTCAAGGGTTTCAGCGCGTGCAGAGGTGACCCAGGCGGGCATCTGGGGTAACGTGTCGAGGTCGCTGGTGTGATCCAGGCGGGCAAATGTCATGCTCAAAGTCTACACTTCCGCGGCGCTTTCTGCCAGAAAATAGCGATCTAACCGCCCCGCCTTACCGTTCTCAATTATGTCCAATAAGTTTGCCTTATCGGACATCAAGAGATATGCTAGGACGCAGTTTAATTTCACCACCGGATTCACTGGAAAATGCCCTCAGAGGACGAGAAGTCGACATCATCAAACTCTGGTGCGTTTTGTATCGCTCAGAACGGCGACAGCGATCAAGAAAAAAGCGACGACATCTCCCTACCCGCCCACGTCGCGGGATCCGGCAGCCTTGATCGCCTGGTCGACGCCGCCCGAGATTATGCGCGCGCCGCAGCTTCTGACAATACGCTGAAAGCCTATGCCAAGGATTGGGCGCATTTCGCGCGGTGGTGTCGGATGAAGGGCGCGGAGCCTCTGCCCCCGTCGCCTGAAATGATCGGGCTTTATCTCGCAGACCTGGCGTCCGGAGCGGGCCCCTCCCCTGCCCTATCGGTCAGTACCATCGAACGTCGCCTCTCCGGCCTTGCCTGGAACTATGCGCAACGCGGCTTTGTCCTCGATCGTAAGAACCGCCACATCGCAACAGTGCTGGCCGGGATCAAACGCAAACACGCCCGTCCGCCGGTGCAGAAGGAAGCGATCCTGGCCGAGGACATCCTCGCGATGGTCGCCACCCTGCCCTACGACCTGCGCGGGCTCAGGGACCGCGCCATCCTGCTCCTCGGGTACGCCGGCGGGCTCCGCCGCTCCGAGATCGTCAGCCTGGATGTCGGAAAGGACGACACGCCCGATTCAGGCGGCTGGATCGAGATCCTCGACGACGGCGCCGTGCTGACGCTCAACGCCAAGACCGGCTGGCGCGAGGTCGAGATCGGTCTGGGATCGTCTAACTCCAGCTGCCCTGTGCATGCGCTCGAGCAGTGGTTGCACTTCGCCAGGATCGACTTCGGGCCGGTCTTTGTCGGCACCACTCGGGGTGGAAAGAAGGCCCTGGAGACAAGGCTGAACGACAAGCATGTCGCGCGGCTGATCAAGCGAACGGTCCTGGACGCCGGCATCCGATCCGAACTGCCCGAAAAGGAACGCCTGGCACTGTTCTCTGGCCATTCTCTGCGCGCAGGTCTCGCCAGTTCGGCCGAGGTGGACGAGCGGTATGTGCAGAAGCACCTTGGCCACGCTTCGGCACAGATGACCCGCCGCTACCAACGCCGCCGCGACCGCTTCCGCGTGAACCTGACGAAAGCCGCTGGATTGTAATCTTGCGAACTGTCATCCTGTCATTAATCCTTGGCCGGTCTGAGCTGATGAAGTCAAGAAGATCTGCATCTTCAGCCTGCTCGGTGTCGGGAACGGGCTCAGGCAAGGGCTTCAACGCACCATCGTCCTCGTCGTCGCGTGCGTTCGCGCCAAGCGCTTGACCAGCAGAAGTGATTTCCGTACCGTGGCCGATACCATCCGCGTAACTCCCCGTTGAAAGCTCAGCGCCCTGCTGTCGGTTCACAGCTGAAGACATCAGCGTATTCCCGAGGCTCATCCTCGGGCCGGACAAAGCCGCGATTAACGACAAGCTCGCCATGCGATAAAGCGTCACAAAAGCCCCTGCCCGCGCGATCTCTTCATCGTCGAAGATCAACGGCCGAGTCTCGAGCTTCTCCATCGCAATTTCCAACTCGCCAAGTCGCGCGTCGACTTCCTCGGGGAATTCATCCTGGCCCTCGTATTCCTCTTCGAGCGCCCGGTATTCGGCAAGAAGCTTGGCATGGGCCGCGCCTTCGTCATCCGTCATCGGTGCCGGGTCTCCGCTCAGCCGCCGCAAACCGTGGCTGTAGCCATAGGGCAGGTCGAGCGAGACCTCGATCCATTTCCAACCTTCGGTCGCAATGGCTTCGGCTTCAGCCTGAAGCTTCTCGCTGACCAGACGATCGAACAGGGCGGGGTCTTCCAGCCAGCCGCCGTCATCGCCCTGGAAGAGGTCGTGCAACATGGTGCCGCCAGCAGACTCATAGGCATCGATGCCGACAAAGACAGCACGACGATCGGATGCCCGCACCGAGGTTTCCGTCAGCATCCGCCGGATCTGATAGGGCTCCTTGTTCCAGGACGAGCGGATCGCCTCCCAGACCTGAACCTGGCGCTCATGATCCGGGTTAACCGTCAAGGCCATCAGCTGCTCCAGCGTCATTTCATCCTCGGCATAAAGCTCGAGCAGGGCAGGGGCCACGACGGCGAGTTTCAAGCGCTGTTTGATCACCTGCGGCCTGACGAAGAAGGCGGTTGCGATCTCTTCGTCGCCCTGACCCTTCTCCTGCAGCGCCACGAAGGCGCGGAACTGATCGAGTGGATGCAGGACAGCGCGCTTCATGTTCTCGGCGAGCGAGTCGTCTTCGGCGAGGATCGTGGACTTCGCATCCCGCACGAAGCAGGGAATGGGCGTCGTCTTGGCCAGGCGCTTCTGCTTCACCAAGAGTGACAGGGCCTGGAAGCGCCTACCGCCAGCGGGTATTTTGAACTTGCCTGTCTCGGACCCATCATCCGCCAGAACGGGCCGGACGCACAGGCTTTGCAGCAACCCGCGGCGGGCGATGTCTTCGGCCAGTTCCTCGACCGAGATGCCGGCCTTGATGCGCCGGACGTTGGACTGGCTCAGCACGAGCTTGTCGAAGGGAATGTCCCGGAACGGGGACTGGGTGACTTTCTGGGCAGGTTTCGCCATCAGATCTCCTCCACGACGGGCGCCGGAAGCCACTCTTCCGATCTCACTTCCCGTCACCCTCAAACCAACAACCCTTTCCCTCTCATATTCTGACGCTCGCGAGGCAGGACTTTAACAGCTGTTAAGTCGACAGTCCCGAGGTGGCGGAAAAGTACGCAGTCTCTCAACCTTAACAGCTGTTAAGCTGCAGATCGTCGCCCAATCAATGCCATGACCATCGGCCCACAGGAGAACTCGCCGGCCGCAGCTTTGGCAGTCAGAGCTCGCAAGTATCCACCAGGCGATCTTATGTCGGCGAAGCGTTCCAGCATCGCAGCAACGACGATCGACGCTTGCTCCGGACCCATGAACCGCTGTGCTTCTTCCCATGCAGACGCACTGATCCCCATGGCTGGCCGCACATGGCCCGCCGCATCGAAAAGCTGATGCCAATGCCGGATCTCACCTTGGTAGAAGGTCTTCAGCGAGGGACATGCCGCTATCACTAGGTGAAGCGGGATCTTTGGCAGATGTCTTGTGTCCTGTTCATCAACGTCAGCCACCGGCTCATTCGTATCCACATCTGGCACACCCGCCGCCGCCCCGCTTTTTTCTAAAGCCGGCTCAAAATCTATAGATTCTTTATTTGAATTATGATGGTGACGCTCAGATTGGGCATCATTGGTGTTCATTTCTTCTGTTTCAGGGCCATCAATGATGTTGCGTGCCTGGTCAAGGAGAGCTTCAAGATCGGCTCGATAGGCCGCGAGGTCCTCAATTGAAAGCTTGCGGCGAAGCGCGCGGGCTGTGAGGGCAGCCTTGTCGCGAAGCTGATCCCAGAAGCCTAGGCCTGGCTGCATCTCGTCTCCGAACTCGGCGAGGGCCGCGAGATCGCGTCGCATGAGGCTTACGACCTCTCTCAGGCGCCTGACGCGCTCCTCAGCCTCACGTACGGCCTCTGCGGCCCGTGCTATCTCCTCGGACTGGCAGTAGAGCGGGGAAAGATCGAAGCCAAAGGCGACGCGGTCTTCGCCGTGCTTGCGGACGTAGCGCTTCCCATTGGGGCTATCGCGCCGCTGGAGCAAGCCAGCCTCGACGAGACGCGCGAGGTGACGACGCATCGTTGAGCACGGCATGCCATTCAGGCGCTCGCAGATCGCCTTGTTCGAGGGGAAGACGACCATCTCGGCGTTCCCGCCAAGCGCATCGTCCGGAAAGAAGCTGAGGAGCCCCTGCAAAACAGTCAGATCACGTTCCGAGACCCCAAAGGCCGCTTGCGCCTTGGAGAGCTCGCGCAGGAGTTCCCACTTGTTAACGGGTCTGGCCGGAACAGATGCCTCGGGTCGCTCGATGACGCGCAAATGAGCGTGCGAAATCGGCCGCATAAACGGCGAAATTGGTGTGTACTCCATGAAAATGTTCACGAAGACAAAAATTCTAGGGCCCGCGAATCGCTTTGCGCTTGCGGGGTAGGGGCCAGAACGCTACATTCAGAAGTGCGAAAACTGAGATTTTGTAGCGGGCTGATCCCGGTGCGAAACCTTACAAAGGTCTCGTGAAGCTAGCTTCTCGGGGCCTTTTTCTTTTTGCCTGTATCGTGCCTCCTTCTTGTTGGTTGCTCTTCCTCAGTCTTCTGAACGCTTCCAGCGCTCATGAAGCTCGGTAATCAGCTTTGGGGCATTGCCCTCCAACCAGCTGATAAAATCAGGTTCATCCGTAGTCAGATCGAGTTTAAGCTGCTTGCCTTGGCGGCTGGTCTTGACCGTCGCAGCTCCGACACCGGGGATCGCCAAAGCAGGCACGCCTTTTCTAGACGGGCTTGCTTTCTTCTCTGCGCTCTTCGCGGCTGCCAGAACTGCGAGAAACGCACGCTCAGAAACCTCATCGACCGAGCCGGAACTTTCGGACTTGGCTGCATGAGCTACGGCTTGCAGTTGGTCTCGATCACCGTCGTAGGCACCCAAAGCCTTTTTGAGCTCTTCCCATCTCGGGCGACCAATCCCGGGAGCCGCACCAATTGCCTGGATGAGTTCCTCGCCGACCGTCCGAACGACACTCAAGAGTTGTGAAACCCCGGCTTCGTGGAGGTTAAGGACTTCGGCGACACCTCGATTGGTGCGCTCAGCCCCTTCCAAATGATCACCGTCCAGAAGTGCCGTCGCAACGAGCGCACGCTCAATAAAGCTCAGATCACGACGCTCTTGGTTCTCGAGAAGCTGATCTCGAAGCGCTTGATCACTCTCAACCTCTGTGACGATGGCTCGAACTTTGATACCGAGTTCGCGACATGCTTCCAAGCGTCTGCGGCCATAGATCAGGTTGTAGCGATCGCCTTCCAGTGGGCGCACCAAGACGGGCACACGCTGACCGTTCTTGGAAATAGAGTTCTTCAGGCCCTCAACTTCAATCTGAAGCCTGTCATCCAACCGTCCTTCGGTAAGGATCTGCGCCGGATCGATCTCAAATACACCGCCACGCAGTCGGCGCCCTTCAAGAGCGTCAGGAGCGTTGCGAAGGGTCTGCAGCGGCAGGCCAAGTTTAGGCTTTCTTGCCATTCCGACCCCATGTGTTCTGGATGATTTCAGCGATCTCATCGTTCACTGCGTTCATGGATTCGATCGCACGATCAAACGTCTGACGCGTGAAGTCCTTTTTGTCAGCTTCGTAGAGCGTTTGCTTGGTCAAGCCGGCATCAGATATTGCGGTCGATTCAACCATGTGATTGGTCAGGACCGACCTCCCAAACAGCCCGCGAATGAAGGCGATGACTTCGGTTTGTGGCGCGTCGCCGACTTTGTATCGCGTTGGCAAGAAGCGCAGCCAATCGAAGCGCAGATTTGCGCCTGCATCCCTGATCACTCCCAGGAGATCCGCAGTCATTCGCAGGAATTGAGACATCGACATGAGGTCAAGCATCTGCGGGTGAACCGTCACGAGGACACCCGAGGACGCAGAAAGTGCTGACATCGTCAAGAAACCAAGCTGCGGCGGGCAGTCGATCACAACAACGTCGTAGTTTGCTTCAACACTATCGAGTGCGTCATGAACTCTCGCGAAGAACGCCTTCGCTCCGCCTCGCTGGATAGCAGCAGGCGTCTCGTGCTCGAACTCCATGAGTTCAAGGTTGCCCGGGATAAGATCAAGGCCGCGGATGTAAGTCTTGCGGATCACTTCGGCGATCGGAACCGGATCGTCGTAGCGAACGGCATCATAGAGGGTTCCGCCCTCCATAAGGTCGAGTTCTGGCTGGATTCCATGAAGAGCCGAAAGAGATGCTTGGGGGTCGAGATCGATCGCAAGAACCCTGTACCCCTTTAGCGCCAAGCGCTGAGCGAGGTGAGCAGACGTCGTCGTTTTGCCGGAGCCGCCCTTGAAGTTCACCACTGATATGACTTGAAGCTCGTCACCGTCGCGACGCCCAGGCACGTAAGTTCCAGACTTTTTTGCATTTCCTTCAAGCGTCTGCCGGATTTCCCAGATATCGTCGAGCGTATAGCGGCGATGACTTCCCGCCGTCGTCTCGACGTCAACGATCTTTCCTTCTCGATGAAGCTTCCGAAGATAGGTATGGTCGACGCCAAGGAGCTCAGCAGCTTCGCCGCTGGTCAAAGTGCGCATCACCTTCTTTGCATCTGGTGGGAAGTGCGCAGCGCGCTGAGCATGCAGGTTCGACGCGAGAAGTTCCGCGTAGTGCCCGATGGCGATATCAAGATCCTGTTCTGCTTCGCTCAT